>JBGOYQ010000151.1:0-4241 GCA_041479735.1 Anaerolineae bacterium
GTTGGCCAGGAAGACGCGAAACACGGCATGGACCAGCGTCGTCTGGGGGGTGATGTAATCCGGCTCGCGAGAGCAATGGGTGATGACGACATGTTGAATCCCGGGGACCCGAGTGACCTCGGCCGTCGCCGGATCGACGTAATCCACCATCTCGCCGGTCTCCATTTCGGCGTACGATTGCTGATGCTGGGCGCACAGGTGGGAGCGCAAATAGACCTCCCAACCGCGGTCCTCCTTCTCCCACCACTGAAAGTCAATATGGAACTTCGTGTCCACTGTCGGGCGGACCAGCAGGCTGGCGCGTTCGGCGCCAAGCGGCGTCATGCCGAGCTCCAGGCGGTCTCGTCGAAGCGCCAGTATAGATCGCCCACGTGGACAAAGTAGGCGCGCGAGACCAGCTCGGTGAAGATCGGCGCCGGTGGAAGACGTTGGATGACATTGACGCCCGAATACAGAGACTGCGCGTGGACGGCACTCTGCGGGTTCAGCCGCGCCAGCTCGCGGAAGACGTGAGCCACCAGCTTCTCTATCGGCATCCGACGGTCGGCGCCGCGCAGCCAAGCTTCATCGAGCGCTTGACGGTCGGCAAGTCCTACGATCATCAGATCGTCATACGATACGCCGATCGGCTGCTTGAGCATCGTGAAGCCAATGCGGCCGTCGCCGTCAATCGCCACGGTCCGGATCCAGTCGTTGCGGCGTCGGCGGTCGGCCGCCTCGACCACGACCTCGCCCGGCACCTCCCCGGGGCGGACGCGGATGAGACCGCCAGCCAGGACGTCATACCGCCGGTACCAATCCTCCAGGCCGTGCACGTAACGTTGCTCGCGCACGACCCACCCGGGGAACTTCTCCCCGCTGTGGCCGTCGACCAGCATGAAACGGATGCGCGGCGCCTCGTAGGCAGTAGGGAACAGGGGGCGCAGCCGCCACGATAGCGGCAGCGTGCCGACGCGCCAGTGTGGGAACAGCAAAGCCAGCGTGACCGCCTCCGGCGGCGCGGCGGGTGGCTCGAGCGGGCTGTGCTCGTCGTCCAGTTCGCGCTCGAGCGCCAGGAGCGGAGGCGTCAGCCTGGACCGATCGGCGCTGTGCGGGGTCACCTCCAGCCGAGGCGGCATGAAGTGCACCTCGGGCGGCTCCAACCTGCGTAGATACCACAGCACCTTGCCGGCCGGGCCTACCTCGTCGAAGCGCTCGTCCTCCTGCATGGCGTAATCGAGTGAGAACTCGGCCAGCAGCGGATCCATATCGCTTGGCAGGCCGACGTGCTTGAGCAGCTCCTCAGGGGGCAACGGCCCGCCTGCGGCAACGTCCAAGACCGCCTCGGCGATGTTGAGGTGCCCGACGTTCACATCAGCCAGTAACGCCTTCGGGAACCAGCGCCCCGCAATTCGGACGATGTCAGGGGCCCGGCTCAGTCTGTCAACAAGGCCAGCCTCGATCTGGGCGCCGTAGCGCTCCAGGACTGTCTCGGGCGTCGCCGCCTTCTCCGGAGGGTCGGCCGGTGCAAGCGGGGCATTGAGTAGATGGCCATTAAGGCGTGCGGCGAACTCCCTCGGCTGGGCCGCACCCGCGAACTGCACGCGGATGACATCGAAGGAACCCAGATCCGGGTTCCCTCCCGCGCGGGTTCCGATCACCTCACCGACCTGATTGCCGAGCGCGGGGAATGCTAGCTTCTGCCCCGGCTCGAAGGACATCGACGGCAGATAGCCCGTCAGGCTGGGCTCGGCCGGCCCGGCCACCTCCTCGGTCTTGCGGTGTAGACGGTCGCCGACCAGGGCGAGTGCCATCTCATGGGTCGTCAATGGCACTTCGCGGTCGAGGAGCAAATTGTAGATAAACTCGAGATCTTCGGCACCGAGGTCGAACTCGGTCCAGTAGTTCTCGATCGGGGCGATGCGAGAAACCATCACGATTGTATGACGTCCAGGGGAGAATGCGCAGGCATTATACTACACCCGTCGACAGGAGATGAACCGTGGCCGATGATATCGTCGTGGTCGAGACGGTTTCGGGCATCATCGAGGCGGAGTTGATCCGTTCGTTGCTCGAGGCATCCGGCATCATCGTGGAGCTGTCGCATGAGGCCGCGCTGTCCGCGTACTCCATGGGCGTGGGGCGCATGGCGCGTGTCGATATCCTCGTACGCAAGGATCAGCAGGCGGCGGCGTTGGCGCTGATCAACGACTACCGATCCGGCCGGCTTGAGACGACCGAACCCGATTCCCTGGAGGACGTTCCCCCCTCCGGCTGAATTCTACGGGAATGCCTGCTGAGTCCACTCCATTGGATTCACGGGCACCCCCCCGACCCAGACCTCCCAGTGCAAGTGCGGGCCGGTCACCCGGCCGGTAGCCCCGATCAACCCGATCGTCTGCCCGGGCTCGACAATATCCCCGACCTTGACGTCAATCTCGGACTGGTGAAAGTAGGCGGTGTAGACGCCCCAGCCATGGTCGAGGATGGTCAAATTGCCGCGCACGGTCATCTCACCCGTGAACACGACGCGGCCCTTGGCCGGAGCCGTGATTTTCGTCCCCGTCCCGCCGTAGAAGTCGAGGCCGCTGTGGTAATAGTTATAACCTGTGCCGTTGTAGTTGCGCCGCGAGCCGAAGCGCGATGGGAAACTCTTGGTGTAGCCGGTGGGGAATTGGAATGCGCCTTGCCACATCTTCTCCGGCGTCACCGGAGCCATGATCTTCGCAACCTGTTCGTTCTCGGGTCCGGTCACGGCAGGATCGATCGTCTCGGGCGGCACACTCAAGATCGGATCGAACGGATAGCCACCGTCGGCGACGTACAACGGCTGAGTGAAGGCGAACGGCTCTTGCCTTTCAGCTGTCGGGGTCACCCGGATCGTCAGGTCGTACATCCCGGGCTTCGCCAGCGCGTACACTCCTTGGAGGGTTACCTGGGTCTTCGCGTCCGCCGCCTCAAAGTGCAGCGGATAGTCCCCCAGATTGCCCTCGACGCCCACCTCACCCGCAGCGGTTACACGGACGACCTCGGTGCGGCCCTGGACCGCGGGCAACGGGCTGACCTCGATCGCACCGGCCGAATCGGGAACGGCGGAGGTCGGCGTCCCTGAACCCGGTATGGCCTGGACTGTGCCGGGCACAACCCACATGCGGAAGCCGCGCTCATTGTAGGCCCTCAGGCTCCACGGATTCAGGTTGCCACGGACGGCCAGCTCGGTATCTGTCTCTCCCGGCTGGACCGTCTGTCGAAGTGAGTCGACCAGCGACAGCGCGCCGCTCTCGTCCTGAGGGACGATGAGCGACTGGCCGACATACACGCGTTCGGGATTGACGATCCGGTTGAGGCGGACGAGGGTCTCCGAGCCGACGCCGTATCGCAGGCTCATACTGGACAGGCTCTCACCGAACCCGGCATCGTGGGTGACCAGCTTGCCCGACACGCCCTCGAAGCCGGGGATAACCAGCTGTTGCCCGACGTCAAGGGTGGAGTTCACTTGGATATTGTTGGCCGCCGCCAGCGCCGGAGGATCCGTGCCAAAGCGCTGAGCGATACCCCACAAGGTGTCTCCGGCCTCGACGATGTAGATAGGGCCTTGGGCCTGGGCCTGCGCTTGCCATGACGGGATCGACGCCAGCAGAAGCGCGCCGATCAATAAGCCCCTAGCCAGCGATCGCGTCATCAAACTCCATCACCTCACCGACGGCGACGGATTGTAACATGCCCGGTCCCCCTTCCAGCGTATAGCGCGCAGCTCTCGAGGGAACGTACATGCGCCAGGGGAGCGCCAGCCGCGTATCGACCACCTGGCGCTGATCGTTGAGCCAGGCCACACCGATCGGAAAGGCGACCATCCACATGTGAATCGCGGTCTGGGCCCTGCCCTGGCGGGATTCGACTAAGAGCAGCCCCTCGCCTGGGGGGAGATCGCGGCGAAAGGTCAAGCCGCGCAATCGGCATAGGAACGACTCGCACCAGCGCGCCCGCAGGACAACCTCCCCGTCGCGCGAGCGATTGCGGACAGTGACCCAACGCGCCATGCCTTCCCCTGACATGAAAACGGGGCGACCGCGGCCGCCCCGCCAGCATCATCCGGCTATCCGGTCACTCGACCGCGCCCAAGATCTTCTCCACGCTCTCGAGCAGCTCCTGGGGGCCGAACGGTTTCGTGATGTAGTCATCCACCTTGGCAATGTGCAATCCCAGGACCTTGTCGATCGATTGCGCCTTGTCCGTCACCACGACGAACGGGATATCTCGCA
>JBGOYQ010000152.1:0-4217 GCA_041479735.1 Anaerolineae bacterium
ATTCGCGAACCTATCGTGTGCTGTACCATGAGGTTGAGATCTGTCGAGGGTACAGGCATCACCGATCCTGGTCCGTCTTGACCGTGGCCCGGAGCACAATTGACCATTACTCAGGCAACGCCAACGGAGTGCTGACAGCGGCACGCCTCGGGTGCCTTCCTCCTTCTTCTCTCATCGACTGTGGGCTCGGGAGGTATCCCGAGACCGACACCGGTTACTGCGAACATGCGGCCGAGCCGCGGCAGGATCCCAACTGTCGAGAGCGCGACTCATGATCTGCGGGTCTCCCCCAAGAGGACGGTCAAGGGATTCCGCCCGCCGAGCAGGACTATAAGGGCAGACCATTACGTAGTATCCGGCGAAAGGCTGGCAAGACTCGTAGTCCTTACTCCCGGGTTCTGCAACGCTTTCAAACCGGTGGCTCAAGTCCCACTGTTGCCTCCAAATGCAAGTCGTGTGCCGGGAGACACGCAAAGACGCTAGCCATGCACGTCTAAGGGCAGCCACGTGCAGCCGCTTGCGCCATTTATCCGCGCGCCCTAGAATCGAACTGCCACCAGGGATGCAGTCATGTCTGTTGCCTGGCCCCAGAAGACGGTCGAAGGTCTGGGTCCGCCGGGCGGTGCGAAACTAGCAGACCCTCATACGGAATCCGGCGAAAGGCGAGCAAGGGTCTGAATCGCCAGGGTCGGGTCCTGCAAAACTCTCATGCGTGGGTTCCCTGGCCCGCGGGCTGCAGGCCAGGGCGGGCAAATCCCACCGTCGCCTCCTGAATGAGGGTCATCGTTGAAGCGCGTGTATGGGTCTCCTGGAATTAGGGCGACCCTTGTGCGTTTTTTTTGGATTCCGTATAAGGGGCATAGGAAAGAAAGACGGTCAAGGGTCTCGGAAGTCAATGCCCTCCGAATTGCTGGACCCTTGCACGGAGATTCTCTGAATCCGCACAAGGCTCTCGATCGTCAGTGCAGGGTTCTTCGGGACCCCGATGCGCGGGGTCAAGTCCCACCGTCGCCTCTTGAACGAAAGGCACCGAGCGAATGAGTAGGAGGGTCTCCCCGAATCGGGGAGACCCTCCTACGTCTCGCCCATCCAGCCATCGAAGATCGAAACCTCCTCATAGAATCCGACGGGAAACGAATGGGACCGTCGTCCCTGCTCCTCAGTCTGCGAACGCGTATAATGCCACCGGTGAGGTCACCTATGGCCGCGCAGGACGCATTCGTTGGACGCGAGCGTGAATTGGCAGAGCTAGATGGACTGCTCAATCTCACGCTCGCGGGGAAGGGTCAAGTAGGTTTCGTCGCCGGCGAAGCCGGTGCCGGGAAGACCGCCCTGCTCCGGGAATTCACGCGTCGGGCGCAGGATGCCCATCAGGATCTGGTCGTTGCCGCCGGCGAATGCAACAGCCTGGACGGCCAGGGAGATCCCTACCTCCCCTTCCGCGAAGTGCTGGCCTTGCTGACGGGCGACGTTGACAGCGGGCTGGCGCAGGGCACAATCACGCCCACTAACGCGCAGCGCTTGCGCAGCCTGCTCGCACGATCCGGCCAGGTGCTGGTGGACATCGGCCCCGACCTGATCAACGTCGTCATCCCCGGCGCCCGCGTCGTCGCCGTCCTCGGGAAGGCGGTGGCCTCGAGGGTGGGCTGGCTGGAGAAGCTCGATCGCCTGGCCCAGAAAAAGCGCCACGAGTCGACACTGGGTGAGCCGGCGCTCGTGCCGGATCGCGTATTCGAGGAATACACCGCCTTCCTACGCAGCCTCTCGGAAATCCATCCTCTCGTGATCACGCTTGACGACCTGCAATGGGCTGACGCGGCTTCGGCCGGGTTACTCTTTCATCTGAGTCGACGAATCGCCGACCATCCCATCCTGCTCCTCGGCACCTTCCGGCCGGACGTCATCTTCTCCGGCCGGGACGGGGGGCGACACCCTGTCGAAGGCATCCTGCATGAGTTCAGCCGCTATACCGGAAAGGGCATGATCGAACTGGCGCCTGCAAACATTGCGGAAGGCCGGGCCTTCGTCGACGCCTTGCTCGATGCCGAGCCGAATCGGCTCGACGAACCCTTCCGGGTTGCGCTCTCGGACCAGACCGAGGGCCATCCGCTGTTCCTGGCAGAGCTACTGCGGGCACTGCGCGACCGCGGCGACCTCTTTCTAGATCAGCAAGGGGCATGGGTCGCCCGGCAAGGCATCGACTGGTCCGCCTTGCCCAAGAAAGCCGAGGGCGTTATCGGAGAGCGGATCAGCAGGCTGGAACAGCCCGACCGTGAAATCCTCGACGCGGCGAGCGTCGAAGGAGATGTATTCACTGCCGAGGTCCTCGCCAGCGTTCTCGGCCAGGATCCACGGTCGATCATCGGCCGCCTGGCGAATCTGGACCGCGAGCAAGGACTGGTGAGGAGTGCCGGGGTCCGGCGCGTGCGCCAGCAGCGACTCTCGTCCTACGCTTTTCGTCACCACCTGGTGCACCAATATCTCTACCAGTCGATGGATGCGTCGCGGCGCGCCTATTTTCACGAGGACGTGGCCAAGGCCTTGGCGACGCTGTATGCGGACCAAGACGACGAGATCCTTGGTCAGCTGGCCCATCACTATCGGGAGTCCGGGGCCACCGAGTTGGCGCTGCAATATGCCATTCGTGCCGGGGACCGGGCAAGCAGACTCTACGCAAATGCGGATGCCGTAACCCACTACTCCAGCGCGGTTTCCCTGCTTCCCATGCTCGATGGGGACAGCCCCCAACTCATCGAGGTCTACCGGCGCAGGGGGCGAGCCTTGGAGCTTTCTGGGCAACCACAAGGAGCGTTGGCGAATTACGAGGAAATGGAGGGTGTCGGCCGGCAACGGGGCGACGCGGCCTTGGAGCTCGCCGCACTTACTGCGCAGTCCGTCCTACTCGCCATCCCGACCGTCACCCACGATCCAGAGAAGGGGCGAAGGCTCGCCGAAAAGGCGCTCGGCCTGGCGCGTGAGGCCGGCGACAAAGCCGCGGAGGCAAGAGTGTTGTGGACATTGCTCTTGATCAACCGCTACACCAGCCATCCGAGCGAGGCGGTCGCCTACGGTGAGGAATCGCTTCGCAGCGCCCGTCAACTTGAGTCGCGGGAGCAGCTGGCCTTCACGCTCCACGACCTGGCGGGAGTGTATTGGATGACGGGCAACGCGCCTAAGGCTGCGGAGGCGTACGCCGAGGCGCGCCGACTGTGGCAGGAACTCGGTAACCTCCCCATGTTGGCCAACACGCTGGGGAACAATGCCCAGCAAGCCCTCGCCGGCGGCGAATTGAGCCAAGCCCTGGAGTTGGCGGATGACGCCCTGCGCATCGGGCGCTCGATCAACAACCCCTCAGCCGTATCTTTCGCGCAGACGCTCAGGGGCTTCGTCTTCCTCCAGCGAGGGGAGGTCGCGCAGGGGTTACAGGCTTTGCAGGAAGCTGTGGAAGCGGGCGAGGCGGGTAATAATGCTTACGGCATGACCGGAATCCGCGCGGAACTTGGCTGGGCCCTCGCGTGCACCGGCGCGATCGAGGACGGGCTCGGCTTAGCGCACCTGGCGGTCGACGAAGCGGTCCAGCATTTTCAATCGGCTCGAGATTGGACCGCGGCCATCCTAGCTAGGATTTGCCTGGTGTCGGGCGACCTCCCTTCGGCTCAGGCGGCCCTGCCACAGGCGGACTTCGTATTGACCGACGAACATCTTGCCGAAGCGGCAATGTTCGGCGGCGTGGCCATAGGGATGGCTGCCGGAGAGTTAGCGCTCGCCCAGGGGAGGACAGATCTCGCCCTCGGATCGGTAGATAGGCTGATCACTCACCTGCAGCGGTTGGGGGCCCGCCTCTACCTGGCAGATGCCCTGAGGTTGCAGGGGAAGATTCTGCAGGCGGAAGGCCGCGTCGAGGAGGCGCACCAAGCTCTCCTTGATGCTCGCGCAATGGCGATCGCCAGTGGGACCCGCTCCGCCGCGTGGTCCATCCTTGATGCGCTCGCCGACCTCGAAGCTGCCCATGGGGATATCGGGAAGTGCGAAGGGCTTCGAAGAGAGGCGAACGAAACCATTGCATTCCTCGCGCAGAATATGGGCGATCCAGAGCGAAGGTCTGCCTTCTTGAGCTCGCCCAGTGTGCGGACCGTCCTTGCGAAGGCACGAAGCCAAGACACCCCGGAGGGATAGGCGCAGTTAGGGAGTCAGGGGCCTTTTGTGTCAAGTGGGGC
>JBGOYQ010000153.1:0-4205 GCA_041479735.1 Anaerolineae bacterium
ACCTGCTACTGGGAACGCCGAGCGCCGATCTTGATCTGGTGGTGGAAGGTGACGCTATCGGACTGGCGCGGGCGATGGCTGGCCGATACGGCGGCCGGGTCAGCAGCCACAAACGCTTCGGGACGGCGAAGTGGCGCCTCGACCCTGCGCACGCCGCGCTGGCCCGAGAGATCGGGGTGCCACCGGGGTCGAAGCTGCCGGTGACCATTGACCTAGTCTCGGCACGCACGGAGTTCTACGCCCATCCGACGGCGCTCCCGTCGGTTCAGCGCGGCAGCATCAAGCTCGACCTGCACCGCCGTGATTTCACCATCAACACGTTGGCCCTGCGGCTCGACGGCCGACATTACGGTGAGCTTCTTGATCCTTGGGGCGGGGGGCGCGATCTCCAGGACCGCCTCGTGCGCGTCCTGCACTCGATCAGTTTCGTTGACGACCCAACCCGTATGTTGCGGGCGGTGAGGCTCGAGCAACGCCTGGGATTCATCATCGAGACCCGAACGCTCGAGCTGATGCAACAGGCGCTGCCCCTCATCGTCCGGGTCAGCGGCGAGCGGATCCGTAACGAGCTGCAGGCGATCTTCAGCGAAGGGTGCCGGGCAGCGATCCTACGCCGGTTAGCGGGATTGGGCCTGTTGGCCGCGATCCACCCTTCGCTGGAATGGGATGAGTGGTTGGAGTCGCGGTTCGAGGCGGCGGCCAGCTTTCAGCCCCCCGCGGCCTGGAAATTAGGGGCTGCGCCGTCAGCCGAGCTCCTGCTTTACGCCCTGTGGCTGGCGCGCCTCGACCCGGATGAGGCGATCTCGGTCTGCCATCGGCTGCACTTTGCCGGCAACATGCAAGCCGCAGTCTTGGAAGCCAACGTCGTCACCAGGTCGGTCGCCTCCTGGCTGGGAGGGCTTCCGCCGAGCGAGGCCGTTGCGCATCTGGACGCCTTCCGGGAGAGCAGCCTGGTCGCCGCCTGGATGGCGCTCACGGATGCGCCGGATCCCAGGCGCATCATCGAGACCTACCTGTCGCATTGGCGATGGGTCCATCCGACCACCGATGGCGAGCGCCTGCGCGCGCTCGGTATCAAACCTGGGCCGGCGTACCGCGAGATTCTTGCCCACCTGAGGGCGGCGTGGTTGGACGGCCAGCTCGAGTCTCAAGCCGAAGAGCAGGGTTTGGTGGAGGCGCTCATGCGCGAGGCCCTGCGCGTTGGTTGACAGTCTGCTGGTCCTCATCCGCGAGGCGAGGGAGTCCGATCTGTCTGCCCTCGAGTGGGAGGGCGCGTTCACGCACTTCCGCGGGTTGTATCGCCGCTCATTCCTGGAGGCGCAATCCGGCCGGCGAGTCATGCTGGTCGCGGAGGCGGCTTCCCAGATCGTCGGCCAGCTGTTCGTCCAGCTCGATTTCCCTACAGCGCCAGGAGGCGATGGCAGAACGACCGCCTACCTGTATTCCTTTCGGGTCCGTCCCGAGTACCGGAATCTAGGGATCGGCACCCAACTGATACAGGCAGCAGAAGCAAGGCTTCAAACGCAGGGCTACCATCGAACCGTGATTTCGGTCGCCGTCACGAACGTGACGGCACTCAAGCTCTACGAGCATCTCGGCTATCGGGTGTTCACCGAGGACCCGGGCCAGTGGTCCTACATCGACGATCGCGGCCAACTCCAACAGGTGAACGAGCCCTCCTACGTCCTCGAGAAGGAATTTTGAAAACCCGCGCTGTTGGGCGCCGCGCCGGGGTTGCCCGTGTGAGGCGTCTGGCTGGGCACCCCCAATCGCGTTGGCTGCGGCCGGCGACTTTGGCGTTGATCGTCTGCCTGGCCGTTGCGGCATGCGGGGGAGCACCAGCCCAGGCCGGCAGGCTCGTCGACCCATGGGTGTTGGAGGCTTCGCTTGAGCCAAGCGCGATGCCGTCGCCGCCGCATCCGGCTCCAACCGCCGAATCGACCCTCGATCCGATCCTGCGGCTCCTGCCGGCGGCTCGGGAGCCGGGCGCGCCCATCCTGTCGCCGACCCCCGACCCGCTCCGTACGCCCCCCGCGATCCGGACCACGACGGAGACTTACGTCGTCCAGGCCGGTGACTCGCTCAATTCAATCGCCGGACGATTCGGCGTTGGGGCCAATGTCATCCTGGCCGCGAACCGTCTGGCGAATCCCAACTTCCTACCTGTCGGGATGGTCCTTACGATCCCACCTCCGCTGCCTCAGCGCCCAGGGCCGAGCTTCAAGATCCTTCCCGACTCGGAGCTCGTCGACGGGCCGGCCAGCGCGCGGTTCGACGTCGGCGGAGAGGTAAGCCGCTGGAACGGGGCACTGGCTCGCTACACCGAGGAGGTCGAGGACCGCAATCTCAGTGGGGCGGAAATCGTCGCCCTGGTCGCCCGGCGTTACTCGGTCAACCCTCGGCTGCTGCTGGCCGTCCTGGAGCATCAGGGTGGATTCCTGCGCTCGGGGCAGCCACGCATCGGATGGACCTACGCCGTCGGTCATATCAACCCCGGCCACGAGGGCCTGTTCAGCCAGCTTTCCTGGGCCGCCGACCAGCTGAACACCGGCTTCTATCTGTGGCGCGCGGGATGGTCCGGGCCGCTGGTCCTGGCCGACGGCTCGACCGTCCTGACCGGGCCAGGCATCAATGCCGGCACGGCCGGCGTTGAGTACTTCTTCGCCCAACTCGACGGAGGCCCGGATTGGCGCGTGGCCGTAGACGAGGGCGGGTTCTACCTGACCTTCGTCTCCCTGTTTGGGATCCCGTTCGATCGAGCCGTCGAACCTCTTCTGCCGGCCGCGCTGACACAACCCGGGCTCCAGCTTCCCATCGAGACTGGATCGACCTGGTCGTTCACGGGAGGGCCGCACAGCGCGTGGGGCAGCGGGGCTGGGTGGGCGGCCATCGATTTCGCCCCGCCGGGGTACGCCCTGGGTTGTGTGTCATCCAACGAGTGGGTGGTTGCTGCCGCCGACGGTTTGATCCTGCGCGCCGATCAGGGCGAGGTGATCGAGGACCTGGATGGGGATGGATTCGAGCAGACGGGTTGGGTGATTCTGTATATGCACGTGGAGTCGCGAGACCGGGTCAGCGCGGGCGCGTTCGTCCGGGCCGGCGACCGGCTCGGCCATCCCTCCTGCGAGGGTGGTGTATCCAATGGAACGCACCTGCACCTGGCGCGCAAGTATAATGGCGAGTGGATTCCGGCCGACGGCTCGCTCCCCTTCGTGATGGTCGGATGGGTATCGGCCGGCACGGGAGCCGAATACGACGGAACGATGACCCGCGGCGGAGTGAGCCTCGAGGCATGCTCCTGCCGCAACGACGGAAATCAGATCTCGCGGTGAACTCAAATTGACCCTTCGCCGGTCCGGTGCCCGACGGCCCCTCGCTACGGCCGCCGCCGCGCTGCTCGTGGCCAGCCTTGCCTGTGCCAGGGCGGACATACCCAGCGGCAACGGCACACTCACGCGGACTCCCGACCCCTCCAGTACGGCAACGACGGCACCCCCCACCGCCACTTCCACTTCCACCCCGCAGCCGTCGCCTTCTCAGATCCCGACCCCTGCGGCGCCATCGCCGCCCGCCTCGCCGACCTTTCCGCCGACGGCGGTCGTCGGGCCGACCGAGGCGGGGGAGACGATCCTATATGCGGCGCAGGCCGGTGACACCCCGCGCGCCGTCGCCATCCGTTTCGGGGTGACGACCTCCGACATCCGCACCGTGGGCGGGCCGCTCCCCGGCGAAGGAGAGCTTATCGATGCTGGGGTCCAGCTGTTGATCCCACGCCGTCTGACCGCCACCGGGCCGTCCGACAAGCTCGTACCTGACAGCGAGATCGTCTTCTCGCCCAACGCCGCCGACTTCGACGTCTCCGCCTACGTCAACCGCCTAGGCGGCTACTTGGCCCGCTACCAGGAATCGGTGGGCCCCAACATGCGCACTGGACCCGAGGTCGTCGCCATCGTCGCCCGCGACAACTCGGTCAACCCGCGCATCCTGTTGGCCATGCTGGAGTACCAGGCCGGTTGGATCACAAACCCGGCGCGGCCGGCCGGGGATGCATGGAAGTACCCACTCGGCAACGTCGATCCCCTGCAGCCAGGGCTGTTCCGCCAATTGACGTGGTTGGCCAACGAACTGGGCAACGGCTACTACGGCTGGCGCTCCGGCATGGTTACGCAGTTGAGTCTGGCCGACGGGTCCTCCATACGGTTGGC
>JBGOYQ010000154.1:0-4194 GCA_041479735.1 Anaerolineae bacterium
AGGTACCTATATGTGGTCAGAGACCGCGCTCACCACGTACGTAGGGGACGCCCAGCGCTGCCGGCGCCCCGATGCGTTTCCGAATGGCGTCCCGCGAGCCGATGATCAGGATTAAGATCGTTACCAGATAGGGCAGCATATCCATCAAGCGGCCCAGCGTCGGATTATTGGCGGTCGAGATCAACGGCAGCGCCGGGTTCTGCAGATCGAGAGGCAGTCGGCGGAGTAATCCGAAGAAATAGGAGACCAGCATCCCCCGCATCGGGTCCCAGGCGGCGAAGATGACCAGGCCGACGGCGATCCACCCCAGCCCGGATGTCTTGCCATCCACCCACCCCGGATCCGTCACCAGGCTCATCGAAGCGCCAGCCAGTCCGCTCAGCAGGCCTCCCATGACCACATACAGGTACCTCGTCCGATAGACATTGATGCCGAGCGAGTCGGCCGCCGATGGGTACTCGCCCACCGAGCGCAGGTTGAGCCCCAGCCGCGTCCGATTCACGTAGTACCACGCCAGCGGCGCAAAGACCAGGCCGATGATTACCAGGATCACTTGCTGCGCTGCGACGCGTTCAATCAGCGGGACGAACAGCGTCAGCGGCTCGGGAACTCGCTGCCCGACGTACGGGGCACCCAGGATGCTAGACAGCCCCGTCCCCAGAAACGTGACCGCCAGGCCGCTAACGACCTGATCCGCACGCAGCGAAATCGTGATGTACCCGTGGACCAGGGCCAGCGCCCCGCCGAACAGCATACCCACGAATATGCCCAGCAGAAGGCTGCCGGTGTGCGACCAGACGGCGAAGCCGCCCATAGCGCCGACCAGCATCATCCCCTCGATGCCTAGGTTCATCACCCCTGCGCGCTCGGAGAGAATCTCCCCAATCGTCGCGAACAGGAGGGGCGTGCCGCTCACCAACGCGCCAAACGCAATGGTCAGGCCCAGCACCAGCAAGGTCTCAGACGTCACGCGACACCTCCGCCCTCGCTGCATTGGCCGGTTTGACCCTTTCCAGCCGGATGCGGTAGCGGAACAAGAGCTCGGTGCCGACGACCACGAACAAGATCACGCCCTGAAGCATGGAGGCGATGCCCTGCGGCTGAATCAGCTTGGTGCCTACCAGCAAACCTCCGAACAGGAAGGCGACCAGGATGGCCGCCAGCGGGTTGAGGCGGGCCAGCCAGGCGACAATCACCCCGGTGAATCCAAAACCGCGCTGGAAGCGCCCGTTGAGCTCCCGCAGTGCCGCCACCTCATTCATGCCGGCTAGGCCGGCCAACGCCCCGGAGAGCATCATGACCAGCAGGATGTTGCGTTTTACACCGATGCCTGCGTACTGCGCCGCTTTGGGGTTGTCGCCGATGACACGGATCTCATAACCCCAACGGCTGCGATACAGGACCCAGGCGAGCAAGATGGCCGCGCCGATGCCGAGCAGGATGCCCGGATGGGCCGTCAATCCACCCAGGATTGGGACCCGGTCGGCGTATTCGGTCAGCCGCGGCCAGGTCGCCGGCTTCGGGAACCGCCCCGTGGACTCAAAGTCGCCGATGCTCCACGGTCCGACGACGACGAAGTACTCAACCCATTTGTAGGCCACGTAGTTGAGCATCAAGGTCGTGATGATTTCGTTGATATTCAGCCGGGCCTTAAGGAAGCCAGGAATCCCACCATAGACCATACCTGCCAGGAGCCCTGCCAACCCCATTGCCACCATCATCGGGATCCGGCCGGTCGTGTTCGGCAGGATGAAGACCGCTACGCCCGTCGCCGCCCACGCGCCCATGAACATCTGGCCGTCGGCGCCGATGTTCCACAGCTTCATGCGGAAGGCAACGATGCACGCCAGGCCGGTCAGCAGGATCGGGGAAGCCTTGACTAGGGTGTCGGAGATGGGGCCGAAGCACAACATGCCTTTGGGGCAATCGCTGCCCGCCATCAGGGCGCCGATGCCGGCACGCCAGTCAGCCGGGGTTCCGAAGCCCTCCTTGAAGATCTCCTGATAAGTCGCGATCGGGTCTTGCGCTCCGGCCGCCCGCAACACCAACCCTCCGACGATCAAGGCCAGGACGACGCCAAGGATCGAAGACACGACCCCCATCCAGGCAGGAGTGTCCGAGCGAATCTCGACGTGAACGCGATAGGGGGCGCCAGGCAGATTCATGCCTCCACCTTTGTGCCGGCCATCATCAGCCCGATCGTATCGATGTTCGCGCCTTCGGCCGGCATCTCGCCCACGATCCGGCCTTCATAGATGACCGCCAGGCGGTCGCTCAAAGCCATCAATTCGTCCAGGTCCTCGGAGATCAACAGGATGGCGGCCCCTGCGTCTCGCTGCTGAATGAGCAGCTTGTGGACTGCCTCCGTCGCGCCCACGTCCAAGCCGCGGGTGGGGTGAACCGCGACCATCAACGCTGGACGGCCGGACGTCTCGCGTGCCAGGATGACCTTCTGCAAATTACCGCCCGAGAGCATCCGCACCGGCATGTCCACTGTCGGGGTGGAAATCTGATACTCCTCCACCAGCCGTTCGGCGTTGCGGCGCACTGCAGCCCGGTCGATCGACCAACCGGAGGCGATGGGCGGACGATAGAAGCATTTCAGGATCAGGTTCTCGGCGATGCTCAGCCCGGGCATGCTGCCGACTGCGGCTCGGTCCTCCGGCACGTGCGCCAGCTGTTGACCAAGCTCCAGCCACTTGGTGCCCCTCCCCAGGCGCACCTGGCGCAGCCGAATCGTCCCGCTCGTTGGAGTGTGCATGCCGGTAAGCACCTCGGCCAGTTCGCGCTGCCCGTTGCCGGCCACCCCGGCCAAGCCCAGGATCTCCCCACTGTGTACATTCAGCGAGACCTCGCGCAATGCCGGCAGGCCTCGATCATTGATGGCGCATAGCCGGTCGGTCTCCAGCACCACATCCCCCGGCTTGGACGGGCCCTTCTCGACCTGGAACAGGACCTCGCGGCCGACCATCAGCTTGGCCAGCTCCGCCTTGGTGACGCCGGTGGCCGAGACCGCCGCGGCCGTCACCCGTCCACGCCGCAGTACGGTGACGCGGTCGGCGATGGCGACGACCTCGTCCAATTTGTGAGAGATGAAGACGATCGTATGGCCGCGCTTGGTCATGTCCCGCAGCGTGGCGAAGAGCGTCTGGACTTCCTGCGGTGTCAGGACGGAAGTCGGCTCATCCATGATCAGGATCTTGGCGCCGCGGAAGAGCATCTTGAGGACTTCGACCCGCTGCTGCTCGCCCACGGACAGCTGCCATATCTTCGCCCGGGGGTTGACCTTCATTCCATACTGCTCCCCCAGCTCCGCCACTCGATCCTCGACCTGATGCAGGTTGAGGAAGAAGCGCGGCCGGTCGAGGCCGAGAACCATGTTCTCCGCGACCGAGTGGGGAGGCACGAGCATGAAGTGCTGATGAACCATCCCGATCCCGTGAGCGATGGCATCTTGCGGCGAGCGCAGGGAGACTTGCCGGTCGCCGACGATGATCTCACCAGCGTCGGGCCGATACAGTCCCGCCAGGACATTCATCAGCGTGCTCTTGCCGGCGCCGTTCTCGCCCAGCAGGGCATGCACTTCCCCGGCGCGACAGGTGAAATCCACGTGGTCGTTGGCCAGCACGCCGGGAAACCGCTTGACGATGCCGCGCATTTCGAAAGCGTTGGGGGTTTCGGCCATGGGCCTCTCCCGGGGTGACCGGGGGCGACGCTGGCGCAGGAGGGAGGCTCCTGCGCCAGCGCACCAGGCAATGACGAAAGCTACTGACTCGGCATCGCCGGGATGGTGCCCTGGATGCCGTCGGCCAGCCAGTTCATGCAGACAGTGCAGGCCGTGCGGTCAGTGAGATTGAAGGCCTTGATCGTTCCGGCATCAATCCCCTCCAAATCTTCCTGGGCCAGCGACTTCCCGGCCGGGACGATCTCCTTGCCGGTGTTGTCCTTGAGCGGACCCTTGAAGACGTCGAACCGGGTGAACGTCCCCGCAACCATCTCGGCCAGTTTGGCCTGGACCAGCGGGACGACATCCGCCGGAACGCCCGGCTGCGGCTTCTGCCCTTCCATGAAGCCATAGAAGCCCACGATGCCGGTGGCGGCATCCTGGTAATCATTGCCCGGCTTCCACGTCCCGGCGCGGATCTCATTGACGATCTTCAAGTAGACCGGACCCCAGTTCCAGTACGGGGTGCC
>JBGOYQ010000155.1:0-4166 GCA_041479735.1 Anaerolineae bacterium
ACCTTCGGCTCGCGGACGATCGCCCGGCCGACCGCCACCCTCTGGCGCTGGCCGCCGGAGAGCTGACGCGGCTTCCGGTCTAAGAGGTTCTCGATCCCGAGGCTCTCGGCCGCGTGCTGGACGCGCCGCTTGATCTCGTCTTTGGGCGTCTTGCGCAGTTTCAGGCCAAAGGCCATGTTGTCGAATACGCTCATGTGGGGGTAGAGAGCGTACGATTGGAAGACCATGGCGATATCGCGGTCCTTGGGTGGGACGTCGTTGACGACGCGGTCGCCGATCAAGATCCGGCCCTCGGTGATCTCTTCCAGCCCCGCCAGTAGGCGCAAGGCGGTCGTCTTGCCGCATCCGGAAGGGCCCACCAGGACCAAGAATTCCTTGTCTTCAATGTGGATATCGAGGTCGTTGACCGCAATGACTTCCCCAAATCGCTTGGTAACGTGCTCGTACGTGACGCCAGCCATGTGAACCCCTCCTTGTGAGTTATCGTGATGACATTATACATGGGCAAGCTTGGCCGTCCTAGTGCCGAACGTTCGTTGACTGGCCTAACCAAGTCTGGTATAGTGCCCCAAGTGGCCGCCCCTGGGAACATTTCAGCCAAAGGCGGACCCGACAGTGCATGGCGCCGCGTCAGGCGGTGGCTACAGCCGGGGCTGGGTGTCAAGCGCTGGCTCCTGCTGATGATCGTGGGAACGGCCTTCATCGGGCTCGGCCTGGCGTTTGTCTTGCTGGGCCTGTACCGGGCCCACCCCGACTCATTCTGGATGGGTCTGCTGAGTTTGAACGCGTTGCCTCGCTGGGGCCGCGTGATCGTCCTGTCGCTCACCGGACTCGCCTTCCTCATTCTAGGTTTCATCCAACTCAACCGCAGCCTGTTGGCGCCGTACATTCGCCCCGGGCGCCCCGTGGTCGAGGCGATCGCCGCGCACCGCAGGCTGGGCCGAGGGCCGCGCGTCGTGGCCATCGGCGGCGGGACCGGCCTGTCAACGCTGCTGCGGGGGCTCAAGCAGCACACGGGCAACTTGACCGCGATCGTCACCGTGGCAGATGACGGCGGCTCATCCGGGAAGCTGCGTCGCTCCCTCGGGCTGCCACCCCCCGGCGACCTGCGCAACTGCTTGGCAGCTCTCTCAGATGACGAAGATCTGCTTACGCAGCTTTTCCAGTATCGCTTCGGCGAAGGCGTCGGGCTCGACGGGCACTCGTTTGGGAACCTGCTCATCGCTGCGCTGGCCGGCGTGACCGGGAGCTTCGATCGGGGGATCCTCGAGGCCGGCCGCGTGCTGGCGATACGAGGCCAGGTGCTGCCGTCCACGTTGACAAGCGTCGATCTGGTCGCCGACAAGACGCGCTTGCTGGACGCGCAGTCCATCCGGGTGCAGGGTGAGAGCCACATCCCTGACGTGCCCGGTCGCGTCCTCCACGTACATCTTGAACCGAATGAACCTGCCGCGTTCCCGGAGGCGATCCGCTCCTGCCTGAGCGCCGAGCTGATCGTAATCGGCCCAGGTAGCCTGTACACCAGCATTCTGCCCAACCTATTGGTTCCGGATATCGCCCACGCCGTCAGGGCCAGCCGCGCCCTGCGTGTCTACGTCTGCAATGTCGCCACTCAGCCGGGGGAGACGGACGACTATGATTGCGCCGCTCACCTGGCGGCGATCGAGGCTCACGTCGGTAAGGGACTGATCGACGTGGTCGTGGTGAACAACGTGACCCCGGACGGGTTGCCGGAGGCTGTCCACATCGTCCAGCCGTCCGGCAACGGGGCACTGAGTGTGCCGGTGTACGCTACCGGACTCGTAGATACGGATCGTCCCTGGCGGCACGATGCCGGCAGACTCGCCGATGCGCTGATCAGGCTCCTGGAGGAGCGAACTGGTCCCCTGGAGGGACTGGAGCAAGACCAGTCTGAGTCTGCACAACGTCTCAACTAACATCACACAGACAGGAGAATCCGCATGACCACTCGAGTAGGAATCAATGGGTTCGGCCGAATTGGCCGTCAGGTCCTCAAGGCGATGCGCGAGATGTACCCCGACTCGCTGGAGGTCGTCGCATTCAACGACATCGGCGACCTGCAGACAATGGCGCATCTGCTCAAGTACGACTCGAACTACGGCCGCTTCGAAGGTAAGATCGAAGTGGGAACCGACGAGCTCATCGTCGACGGGGACCACATCAAAGCCTTCAAGGAGACCGACCCAAGCAAGCTGCCCTGGAGAGATCTGGGCGTCGACATCGTTGTCGAGAGCACGGGCCTGTTCACCATCAAGAAGGACGGTGTCAACAAGAAGGGCAAGGAGGTCAAGGGGGCGGAGAACCACATCACCAAAGGCGGCGCCAAGAAGGTGATCATCACTGCTCCGTCGGAGGGGGAGGACCTGACAATCGTCCTGGGTGTGAACGACGACAAATATGATCCCAAGACGCACCACGTCGTGTCGAATGCCTCCTGCACGACGAACTGCCTGGCCCCGGCCGTCAAGGTCGTCCACGACAAGTACAAGATCCTGCGCGGCTTCATGACAACGATCCACGCGTACACCAATGACCAGAAGATCCTGGATCTGCCGCACAGCGACTTGCGTCGTGCCCGGGCCGCGGCCTTAAACATCATCCCAACCACGACCGGGGCGGCCAAGGCCTTGAAGCTGGTCATCCCCGACCTGGCGGGCAAGTTCGACGGCTATTCCCTGCGTGTGCCGACCTCGACCGTTTCGGTTGTCGATTTCACAGCGCAGATTGAGAGGCCGACCACGACGGAAGAGCTACGCCAGGACTTCCGCGACGCGGCCGCCGGCAAGCTCAAGGGCATCCTGGCCGCGATCGACGAACCGCTGGTCAGCATCGACTTCAAGGGCGACCCGCACTCGTCGTCCGTCGATCTCGCATTCACCTCGGTCTTGGGCAAGGATAAGAGCGACTTCATCAAGGTCGTGACCTGGTACGACAACGAATGGGGCTACTCGGTTCGAACCGCGGACCTGGCCCAAATGATCGCCAAGAAGCTCTAGTCGCAAACGCAGCCCAACTAGCAGCCTCGGCCCTCCTCCTTCCGATCAGTCGGAAAGAGGTGGGCCGAGGCCTGAGGCCTGTCGAATGAATAAGAAGACCGTACGCGATGTGGACCTGAAGGGCAAGCGCGTCTTGATGCGCGTCGACTTCAATGTGCCCATGCAAGACGGAGCCGTGACCGACGACAAGCGAATCCGCGCCTCGCTCCCGACAATCCAGTACATCCTCGAACACAAAGCCAGCCTCGTGCTCATGAGCCATCTAGGCCGCCCTAAGGGCGGGCCGGATCCCGAGTTCAGCCTGAAGCCGGCGGCCGACTCACTGAGCAAGCTGCTCGGCAAGCCGGTCAAGATGGCGCCGGATTGCATCGGGCCTGAGGTCGAGGCGATGGCCAAGTCGTTGAAGGCCGGCGAGGTGCTGATGTTGGAGAACGTGCGCTTCCATAAAGAGGAGGAGCAGAACGACCCCGGCTTCGCCCGGAAGCTGGCGGTGTTGGGCGAGATCTACGTCAACGATGCCTTCGGTTCTGCCCACCGGGCGCATGCCAGCACGGAAGGCGTCGCTCATCAACTGCCGGCCGTGTCCGGGTTCCTTATGGAACAAGAGCTCGAGTACCTGAGCCGCGCCACCGAGAATCCGCAGAGGCCGTACGTGGCCATCCTGGGCGGCGCGAAGATCAGCGACAAGATTACCGTCATCGAGAATCTGCTGCGCAAGTGTGACCGGCTAATCGTCGGCGGCGGCATGGCGAACACTTTCCTGGCCGCCCGCGGCTATGACCTGGCGGACAGCCTGGTCGAGGCCGAGGTTGTCGGCAAGGCTAAGGCCATCCTGGCCAAGAGCGCCGGCAAGCTGGTGCTCCCGCTGGACGCCGTCGTCGGGGATCGATTCGACGCCGAAGCTCAGACGAAGGTCGTCGACGTCACCCAAGTGCCGGCTGGTTGGCGAATCCTCGACATCGGCCCCAGGTCGTTCGAGCTCTTCCGCGATGCCTTGAAGGGCGCCAAGCTTGTCGTCTGGAACGGCCCGATGGGCGTGTTTGAGTTTCCCAGGTTCGCCCAGGGCACCTTCGCCATCGCGCAGGTGCTGGCGGATAGCGGTGCGACAACGGTGATCGGCGGCGGCGACAGCGCCAGCGCCGTGAAGCG
>JBGOYQ010000156.1:0-4165 GCA_041479735.1 Anaerolineae bacterium
AGGGGCAAGACCAGAGTGCGAACCGCTTCGGCGTCGCCGTTGGCCGCAGCCTCGCCGACCCCATCGGTGTTGGCGATCTGGCGTTCGAGTCGCAACAGGTCGTTCTCAGATCGGACGACCCCGTCGGCAGCCTGTTGCCCGCTGTCCGCCAGCTGGCGAACGAAGCGCTCGTCCGAGGTCTGCCCGAGGAAGCGAGCGAGGAGATAGACAAAACCCAGGCCGACGGCCAGGGCCAGCAGCATGAATGGGAGCGTGATCTTCCAGCGCAGGCTAAACTGACGATGCGCCGCGGCAGACGGTTTCACCACCCGAATCCCCCATGCCGACCGGCCTCGGCCGGCTAGCGGAGCACAAACGAGAGGATGATCAGCGCGGCAATCAGGCTGCCGGCCAGAAGGCCGATGCGGCGGAGATCCTGCTTCACGTAGGTGTAGTCCGGGGTGAATTCACGGCTTCCCGACGAGGCCACCGGCGCGGATTTCGAGGCACCAGCCAGGGAACCGGCCGGCTGGCTGACGGGGATATTGGGACGACGTTGAGCCTTCTTCTTCGTCTTGCTCACGATTTCACTCCCACTCTACGGTGCGGTCACGGGTCCGACGTTCACTCCACGAGCTCGGCAGACACCACGATGCGTTGCTTGTCGACGAGATACGGATAGCACGACACCAGCGTCAGCGTCGGCCTGTCGGTAGGCGTCATCACGCTCACGTCGGTCGGCTCGACGATCTGCGTGCCGGTCACGCGGTACAGGAACTTCTGCGTGGCCGTCGACAGGAAGATCTCGTCACCGGGCTTCAGCCGGTCCAGGTAACGGAACAGCTCGCCGAAGATATCGTTGTGGGCCGACAGGACGATGTTGCCCTTGCCGCCCGGATCCGGGCTGCCGATGTGCTGCCCCACGCCTTTCTTGAGCTGCTCCCAGCCGTCGCCCATCACAACCGGCGCCGCGTCGTTCCACAGCGCCGGAATCGACAGCAGGCGCGCCTGCTCGGGTCCGGGTGTGGGGATCGCCACATCCGCCATGGATTGCACCAGCGGACGTAGATTGGCCGGGATCTCGGCCTCGTTTGGGGCGGCGCCACCCGGCGACGTGGGCGGAGTGTGGCCGGAGGGCAACACCACGGCCGTGATCAGCGGCGTGGCCGTCGGGGTCGACCCGGCCAGCGCCTCGGCGACCTGCTGGTTCAGCTGCTTAAGCACTCCGGCACCGCTAAACAACACATACGCCAACCCGATCACCGCGGCGACCTCGACGATCAAGAGCAGTTGATTCAGCAGCCCCTTCGGTTGACGGGCACGTCGGCGGCGCCCTCCGCCTGCGGCTTGGGCGGCCGAGGTCTCCTCCAGAGTAATCTGAGATTCGTCCATGACGGAGGTGGGCAGCGGATCGGGGGAGACCGGTAACGCCCGGCCGCTCTCGCGGAACTTGCGCAGCCGCGCCTCACGCGCTTCCAGCCGCTTGCGCGTCAGAATGGCTTCGAGTTCCTCTATTGAGAGTTCCTCGGCGGGACGGCGCTCTCTGCCCATATTGGTAGTCCGAACCTCTTCGGCGGGCATGTGCACGAAGGATGCCAACCGTGAGGATTATACCTGAGCGAGTTCGGCCTCAGACCCCGACCGACGGTCCTACGGGTATAATTGGATAGGTCCTATCGCCTTTTTTTTTCGGGTTTCAGGACGTTATTCGACCCATGAGCACAGTTGCAACGACCCCCGCACTCGATCTGGCCTACTATGCCGGCCGCGATTCGGCAGTGGTCGTGCGGCATCCTATGCCGGGCGTGGTCCGCGTCGAGGGCAGGGATCGACTTGACTTCCTTCACCGCATGTCCACCAACGCGCTGTTGGGGGTGCCGGAAGGCCGGGCCGTGCCCACCGTGCTGACCAACCCGCTGGCCCGAGTCGTCGATCTGGTATGGGTCCTGAGCTCGCACGATCACGCCTTGCTGATCACCGGTCCCGACCGCGGCCAGACGGTCCGCGATTGGCTGAAGGGCTACATCTTCTTCCAGGACGACGTTCGGCTGAGCTTGCCGTCCGATCCCGTCTCGCTCCTCGGCTTCTACGGGCCCGATGCCCTTGCCGCGGTCCAAGCCGCCTTTCCCGCGCTGCCTCCGCTTGCGCCGGGGGAGGTACGCGGCGCGCAGGCCTGGTTGGGTTGGGCTGTGTCCCGCCCCTCGCTCCCGGGGGTGCGAGTCCTGGTCGGGCCGGGCGGCGGCGAGATACCCGGCCTCAAGGCAACGGACGATGCAACGCAGGCGGCCTATGCCGCGCTGCGAATCGAGGCCGGTGCCCCGGAGCACGGGGCCGAGATCGACGCGGAGGCGATTCCGCTCGAAGTCGGTTTGCAGGATGCCATCAGCTTCACCAAAGGATGCTACATCGGCCAGGAGATCATCGCCCGGATGGAGACCCGACACCGGCGCGCCCGCGTCCTGTACGGCCTTCAACTGGGGGCCGCCGGGCAGACCGGTGCGACGCTGCGGCAGGAGGGCGCGGCCGTGGGCCGGCTAACCAGCGTGGCCTTCTCGCCTCGGCTGGGGTGGATCGGCCTGGCGGTCGCCAGGCCATCGGCGATCACGGACCATTCCGGCCGCGTGGCGGTCGGCGAGTCCATGACCGCGGGGCAGCTTGTCGACCTGCCTATGTGAACCATCACGGCATCATGTGTGCGCACGTTCCCCCACGAATCAACAAACCCCATGACTTTCTCGGCCGTAATCTCAGCACAACCCCATACGACCATCCGAACCGGTCCCTTCCTGGGCCGAAAGATCGGCGGCGCTGATTCCCTCCCCAGGGCGAACCTCCAAGTGTGCCGGGCGTCGGATAAGTCACACCGGTCTAAGGTCGCTGGCTGGCTTGGACATTGCCGCGGCCAAGGCTGGCCACTCCCTCGACCTGACTTGCCGGCAAGGGGCGACGCCCCCGCAAGCCCGATTCTCCTTGGCGCGCTCCTCACTATAATGGGCGGGCACGAGCACTAACAACCGCAAAGGAGACTCATGACCCATCACTACGCTGTCATCGGTGCCGGGAGGCAGGGAACGGCCGCAGCCTTCGATCTGGCGCGCTTCGGCGACGCGTCCCGCATCGTCCTGGCCGATTTCGACTTGGGACAGGCGCGGCGATCTGCCGATCGCCTCAACCGGCTAACGGGCCGCACCCTCGGCGAGCCGGCGGTCTTGAACGCGTCCGACAAGGACGCCGTCATCCGTTTCCTGCGCGATCACCACATTCAGGCATTCGTCAGCGCCGTCCCGTACTTCTTCAACCTGGGTCTCACCCACGCTGCCATCGAGGCGGGCGCCGGCATGACCGACCTGGGGGGTAACTCCGACGTCGTCAAGGCTCAGCTCGCCCTCGGCCCGCAGGCCGAGGCGGCTCGGGTCAGCATCGTGCCCGACTGCGGGCAGGTCCCCGGCATGGGGACGTCATTGATCGTGTACGCCATGGAACAGCTGGACGATACGCGAGATGTCTGGATGTGGGACTGCGGCCTCCCGCAGCATCCCAAGCATCCATGGAACTACAGCTTGGCCTTCAGTATCGAGGGCCTGACCAACGAATACTACGGTGACTGTCTCTACATCCGCGACGGCAAGACCGTCCAAGTCCCGGCACTGGAGGAATTCGAGGTAGTCGATTTTCCGGCGCCGATCGGCCAGTTGGAGGCCTTCACCACCTCTGGCGGCTTGACGACGGCCGCGTTGACCTTCGCCGGCAGGTTGCGCACGCTCCAGAACAAGACCCTGCGCTACCCGGGCGGCTTCGCAGACATCAAGGTCATCCAGCGCCTGGGTCTATTGGAGACGGATCCAGCCGAGGTCGACGGACAACCGGTGATCCCACGCCACCTGCTGCACGCGCTCTGGGAGCCGCAGATCCGCGGCGACGACTCCACCCCGGACCTGATCATCATTCGTATCCTGGCTCGCGGTAGGAAGGCCGGCAAGCCGACCGAGGCCCTCGTCGACCTGATCCATCGGTACGATGAGGCCACCGGTTTCACGGCCATGGAGCAGGGCACCGGCTGGCATGCGGCCATCCTGACCGAGGCGATAGCCATGGGACGCGTCCCCGCCGGCGCCATCCCTGTCGAGACGGCCATGAGCGGGAAGGACTTCGTTGAGCAGGCCGGTCGGCGCGGTTTCGATGTCCA
>JBGOYQ010000157.1:0-4136 GCA_041479735.1 Anaerolineae bacterium
CATTCCGGGAGCCAAACGGCCCGAGCAGGTCGACGAGAACGCGGCCGCGGCCGACCTGCCTCCGCTCAGCGAAGCGACCCTCGTGGCGGTCTCCAACCTATACACGCAACGCGTGCGGCCGGAAGTCCATCAAACCTGGTAGAACCTGCACCACCATCTACGTAAGCGACTGCGCCGGCCTCTTCAACGAGGCCGGCGCAGTCGTTGTCGTGCTGGCATAGGAACGCGTCAGGCACGCGGCGGACTATCGGCTGGCGCGCACGATTCGGTCGATCATCTCCTCTTGCGGTGCGGTCGCAATCCGACCGGCCCTGGGCTCTTGCGCGGATAACCCTCGCCCGGGTCAGCCCCTCTCCACGCCCACGGCTCAGGCCGTCCGCAGGATGCGCCGCCTGCCTCTGTCGGGCACGTACTCCAGCGGCCCCTGCGGTATGGCATTGGCCACCAGCAGATCGCCGGCGTCCATCGCCTCCCAGATCGCCTGGAAGGGCTCTTTCCCGGCCTCCCATTTCTCCGCCAGCACCACGCCGTGGCCCGGCAAGATGCTGAAGACGATCTGGCGCGGGTCGGCCGGGTGGCGCAGCGCCTCGGCCCGCGAGAACGCCTGCACGATCCCGTGCGCCTGGGCCTCCGTACCGCAAGAGACCAGGTAGTGTTGGTAGGCAGCGTCCATCGGGACGTATTCCACACGAGCCGGGTTGAAGCCGGCGATGCCTCGGTGGCCGTGCAGCTTCGACCGCACTACCGGCACACGCCTCGGCCGCCCGCTCGGCGTCTTGATTTCGATCCACGGGAGCGAGGCGTCCATGCCGCGCATCTCCACCGCCTCGGATGAGGGCGGGTCGTTGCGCTTGCCTTCGACGTGGCTGACGACCGCGCCTTGCTGATCCATGCGGACATCCAGGATGACGGCCAGGTCAGCCTCACGGATGTTGCCCTTGTCCACCGGCCGCGCACTGCCGGTCACGGTCGCGATCAACGCGCTCAGGTCGGCATCCCAGGTGGCGAAGCAGCCTTCGCTGTACTGGTTGGCGACCACTTCCGCCAGGGCAGGCACCTGGACCAGGTCGGCCACGCGCACCATATCGGTGAAGAAGCGGCGCTCGCCCAACTGCTGCCCGGCGTTGATCATAGCCGCGGGCGCGGACAGACCTCGCCATATCGAAGACGGAATCGGCGCGCCGGCCGATTGATGGTCCGTGACCTCGCGGGTGCTCACCGCGGTGACCATCCGCAGGGCCATGTCCTCATAGAAGACCCGGTCGTCGATTCGCTGGCTGCGTGGGAACGCCCCGACCAGATCGAAGAAGTACGCCGTGTCCGGCTGTCCTTGGCCGACAAGCAGGATGATGCGGATGGACATCGATTGCGACTGGAGCAGCCGGATCAAGGCCATCATCGGGCCGCCACGGAGCCCCTGCTCGATCAGCACCCGGTGCGCCTCGGGCGCCATGCCCGGGTAGGCGAAATCGGCCAGATCGAGCGGGGTGCGCCCAAGAGCCCTCTCCAGCGTTGCCAGGCGATCGGCGAGTTGAGTCGGCGTGGCGGGAATCAGAGTGAAGATAGTGGGCGAATGCTTCAGCCCGAACCGCCGCCGGGCGGAGAAGAGCATGGCCTGACGCCACGGCACGGGTTCGCCAAATACGGCATTGGTCAACAGCACATCGGTGCGGTCGTCGACGGTCGGCTGAACTTCGTGTCCCAGGGCGGACATGGCGCGCGTCAGCCCTCGCAGGACGGTATCGACCAGGGCTGACGGCGGCCCAGGCACAACGGCAACGTGCGTCTTGCGCAGCCATGGGTGAATGTCGTGTACCCCCACGGCCTCGGCCCTTGCCTGACTCATAACGATACCCACTCCTTCGACGAAGGTAAGCTCTACAGGTCTCGGATGAACACGCGGTGATTCTTGTACGCCACGCCCCCGACGTTCTCCAGGTCGTGCCGCATCTGCACCGCGGTCTCGGCTACCTGCGTCAGGTCGGCGTGAAGGAACTTAGCTTCGCGGATCGTCTTCTCCATCTCGGAATACAGTAGCGCGTTCCCGCCGCGCCCTTGGAATTCAGGCAGGATTCCCACACCGTTGAGCGACACCCAACGCGTACGCTTGAACTCAAGCAGCAGGTCGATCAAGCCGAAGGGGAATAGGCGGCCCTTGTTACGCTGGATGGCGGCCGACACGTCGGGGAAGGCAAACAGGAACCCGACCACGTCGTCCCCGTGCAGGATGATCTTAATCAGACGGCGGTCGGCGATGGTCAAGATGCTGTCGACCACGAATTTGATCTCGTGGTCGGTTAGCGGATAGTACTCCCAGTTGTTGACGAAGGCCTTGTTGTAGGTCTCGCCGATCTTGGGAGCCCAGGCTAGCATTTCTTTCTTGTTGGCGAAGCGTTTGACCGACAGGCCGCTGCGCCGCGCGGCCCGCTCGGCGATGGCGTTCACGCGCTCGTCCATGTGGAACTTGTCGGCGCCCAGGTAGCATGAGACGAAGTCGACTTCCTTGCGGAACCCGAGCTCGCCCATGAACTCCGGGTAGTAGGGCGGGTTGTAGTTCATCATCGTCATCATCTGACGAAACTCAAAGCCGTCGACCAGCATGCCGTAGCCGTCGAGCGCGCCGAATCCTTTGGGGCCGACGACCTGGTTCAGGCCGCGGGCACGGGCGCGCTCGAAGACGCGTTCGAACAGGGCCCGGGCGACCTCGACGTCGTGTACGCTCTCGAACAGATAGAACTGCGCCTGCTTCTTTCCGTGGTAGCGGTTGTAGGGCTTGTTCTCGAGCAGGGCGATCCGCCCAACGTCCCGGCCGCCCTCCCTGGCGATGAAGAATTCCGCCTCGGAGTGCTCATAGTAGGGATGCTTGCGCGGGTTGAGCTGGGCGGCGGCATCGATGCGGATCGGAGGGACCCAGTTCGGGGACTCGCGGTACAGGCCGAAAGGCAGGTCCAGGAAGCGGCGGACGTCACGTCGGTTCTCGAGGTCGATCGGCTGGACGGAGATCATGCTGGCCTCGCCTACGGTGGGCCGAGATTGTAACACCCACCGAATCCGTCTACAATCGTACAACATCCTGGGAGAAGGGACATTTCATGCGAAGCCGTGCACTTCGCTGGGTTTTCGACAAGCTGATAGCGTTGCTGACCCGGCGCCGTATGGAAGGTTGGGAGAATCTTCCGCCGAAGGGCCCGTACATCGTGGCGGTCAATCACCTGCACTTGCTAGACGCGCCGCTGCTCTATGGACTGCTGGGCAGCGACCAGGTGAGCGGCTGGGCGGCGGAGAAGTGGCAGAACGACCCGTTCATCGGCACCCTCCTCAAGCTCGCCGGTGCCACATTCATCCGTCGCGGTGAGGTCGATCGCGAGGCGATTTCCGCGGCCGTCGACTGGCTGAAGGCAGGCAAGATCTTCGCCATCGCGCCCGAAGGCACCCGCAGCAAGACCGGCGGGTTGATCCGCGGCAAGAGCGGCATCGCCTATATCGCCCACGAGGCCGGGGTCCCTATCGTCCCGATCGGGCACTTCGGGACCGATAAGATCTGGTCGGCCCTTGCGCGCCTCCGGCGCCAGCCGGTGACCGTGCGGATCGGCAAATCTTTCTCTCTGCCGCCCCTGGATGCACACGATCGCGCTGCCAGCCTGCGCCTGCAGGCCGACGAGGTCATGTGCCGCATTGCCGTGCTGCTGCCTGCGGAATACCGAGGCATCTACGCGGCCCACCCGCGTTTGCAGGAGCTACTTCGAGAAGGCGCGGCGAGCTCCACCTGATCGGTTTCGCCCCTAGCAGGTTGCGGAGAGACGTCATTCACCTCACCCCCTGCCCCCTCTCCGCCGGGAGGCAGCATTTGTCAGGACGGAGTGCTGCGGAGAGGGGGTGGAGGAACTCAAGGAGACGGGGGGCCAAAGGCCCCCCGTCTCCTTCAAATCCTTACCCCTCCCCCGGTTTGACTCCCGCACAGCGAGACTCTTGCCCGCCGGGCCAAAGGTCCTCGTAGCGAAGCGGAGAGGAGGACGGGCAGGGGGTGGGGGTGAAGGGAGGTCACTCCTTTTTTTCGCAGGCTCCCGGGGCGCGGCACGGCGAATCTCGCCGCCGGCGTTTCTCCTGCTTAGGTTTGTCTCCAAACGCGTGTACCG
>JBGOYQ010000158.1:0-4135 GCA_041479735.1 Anaerolineae bacterium
CAGCTTGTCTTTGTCCGACGGGTCACCGATCAGAGACGTGAACCGACCGATCAGGAAGACGACATCGTGCCCGAGCTCCTGGAACTGTCGCAGCTTGCGCATGGGCACGGTGTGGCCAAGGTGTAGATCGGCCGTGCGCGGATCGAAGCCGCAATACACGCGTAGCGGCCGGCCAGCCGCTTGCGCCTCCTCCAGGCGCTGGCGCAGCTCGAGGGCCATGGCGTTCTGGACGGCCGGATCGCCGTACTCCGTGCCCTGCATGAGCAAGGCGACTTGCTCGTCGATTTTCAGCTGCGGCATGCGAGTCACTCCGGACGGGGCTGCAGGTTGCCGCCGGTCCATCTGAATTCGTGTCGACACCGCCGGCCCGGCTGAGGCAGGATACCACGAGTCGCCGGGCGGAGGCAACGCGACGAGGGCCGGCGGCCAGAGAGCTGGCTCCGGGCTTGTTATTCAGATGTTTTTGGTCTACTATGGGATTCTGCAATCCAGGAGGCTGACGACATGTTCACGCAGACGCGACGCATCCAGGCCATCCTCGAGGCGACCGCCCCAGTCTTCCGTTTCATGACCGAATCGACCTGGTCACGACGCCGCTCAGAGCCTGGGGTCTGCGATTTTGCCCTAGGCAACCCGCACGAGCTGGCTCTCCCGGGCTTTGTCCAGGCGCTCCAGCGCTGGACGCCGCCGCAGGACAAGGACTGGTACGCGTACAAGATGAGTGAGCCCGAGTCCCAATCCGTGGTTGCGGCAGGGCTGCGAGAGCGGCGCGGCGTTGCTTTCGAGCCGCAGGACATTTTCATGACCAACGGAGGATTCGCCGCCATCGCTGTGGCCCTGGGGGCCGTCGTCGACGCCGGCGATGAGGTCATCTTCATCAGCCCGCCCTGGTTCTTCTACGAGGCCCTGATCGTCTCGATCGGGGGGCATCCAGTCCGTGTCCCGGTCAACCGGGAGACCAATGACTTGGACCTGCCCGCGATTGCGGCCGCCATTTCCCCGCGCACCCGGGCGATCATCATCAACTCGCCCAACAATCCCACAGGGCGCATCTATCCCGCCTCGACGCTCGAAGGGCTGGCGGACGTCCTGTTGACCGCCAGCAAGCAGCAAGGCCGCCCCATCTTCCTGCTCTCGGATGAGGCCTACTCGCGCATCGTCTACGACGGCCGCGCCTTCCCGAGCCCTACGGCGTATTACCCCAGCTCCTTCCTTCTGTACACCTACGGCAAGACACTGCTCACGCCGGGACAGCGCATTGGCTATATCGCCCTGCCCCCGGAGATGCCCGGTCGGGAGGAAATTCGGCCGGCGTTGACCGCGTCGCAGATGTGCACCGGATTCGCCTTCCCCAACGCACTGCTGCAGCACGCGTTGCCCGACCTCGAGAAGCTGTCGATCGACATCCCGCACTTGCAGGCCCGGCGCGATCGAATGGTCAGCGCGCTGCGAGACATGGGCTTCGACGTCCATGTGCCCGAAGGCACGTTCTACCTGCTGCCGCGATCGCCGATCGCCGACGACTGGAGCTTCGTCGAGCTGATGGCCCGACAGGACGTCTTCGTCCTACCTGGGTCGCTGGTAGAGATGCCGGGAACCTTTCGCCTCTCGCTGACGGCCAGCGACGAAATGGTCGAACGCGCCCTGCCCCGCTTCGAACACGCGGTCCGACAGGTAAGGTCCTCCCAAACGGCAAGCGCCGCCGCGTAGCCTACTTCGCTCCCAGCCCGCCGGGATGGAGCGTTCGTCCGAAACGGGCCGCCCCCGGTCGCGTGTTGAAGCGGCGTTCCTCCTCGCGTATAATGCCTCCCCGACAGGGAGGCTGAATGCCCTCGAACAAACCCGACCGCACGCAACCCCTCGCGGGCGCACAGATCCGCCAGGGATTCCTGGACTATTTCCGCGAACGCGGGCACACCATTGTGCCGTCGATGTCGCTCGTCCCCGGCGGCGACCAGACCCTGCTCTTCACCAACTCGGGCATGGTCCAGTTCAAGGACGTCTTCCTGGGTACCGGGACACGCCCGTACAACCGCGTCGCTGATTCCCAGAAGTGCATGCGCGTGGCCGGCAAGCACAACGATCTGGACGATGTCGGCCGTGACAACAGCCATCACACTTTTTTCGAAATGCTGGGCAACTGGTCGTTCGGGGACTACTACAAGGCGGAGGCAATCGCCTGGGCCTGGGACCTGCTGACCGGTGTGTGGGGCCTCCCCCGGGCTCAACTCTGGGCGACCTGCTTCGAGGACGAACGCGGCCAGATCCCGCGCGACGACGAAGCCGCCAAGATCTGGGCCGCCCAACCCGGGATCGATCCGGCGCATATCCTGTTCTTCGGACGCAAGGACAATTTCTGGGAGATGGCCGAGACCGGCCCCTGCGGGCCGGATAGTGAGATCCACATCGACCTCGGCCGTCAAGCCTGCACCAGGCAGGGCGTCGCCGGACACGTATGCCGTGTGAACGGCGACTGCGGTCGGTTCCTCGAGCTATGGAACCTGGTTTTCATCCAGTACAACCGAGGCGGCCCGACCGACCTGCAGCTCTTGCCGGCGAAACACGTCGACACCGGGATGGGCTTCGAGCGCGTCGTCTCGATCCTGCAGGGCGTCGACTCCAACTACAAGACCGACCTGTTCACCCCGCTCCTCCAACGCATCCAGGAGATGGCAGGGCACAGCGACGCCGCACGCGAACAATTGCTGACCCCCTACCGGGTGGTCGCCGATCACGCGCGGGCGGCCACGTTCCTGATTGGCGACGGCGTCGTCCCCGGCAATACCGGACGCAACTACGTCTGCCGTATGATCATCCGCCGCGCCAGCCGCTTCGGGGGCAAGGCCGGTTTTCGCGAGCCCTTCCTGGCCGGCGTCGCCGAGGCCGTGATCGATACCTACGGCGATGTCTACCCGGAGATCCGCCGCAACCGCAACGCGATCCTTCAGACACTGACCGATGAGGAGGGGCGATTCCAGCGCACGGTCGACACCGGCGTCGCCCACCTGACGGAGAAGCTCGAGGCGATGAAGGCCTCCGGCGTGCCGACACTGGACGGACCCTCGGCGTCGGCGCTCTACACTACCTATGGACTCCCTCTTGAAATCACACGCGACATCGCCCGGGAACAAGGGTTGGACGTCGACGAGGCCGGCTTCCAGGCAGCCATGGAGTCCCATCGCCTCGCCTCATCGGGTGGGCCGGCGATGGGCGACCCGACCGAGGCGGACGTGGAGGCTTATCAGCGGATGCTGGCTGAGCTTCAATCCGACGGCCGGCTCGGGCCGGACGGTGTCGCCGACGATCCGTACGACGGGCTCGAAGCCGAAGGCGCGGTCCTGGCTTTGATGCGCGGGTCCGCGAATGTCGATCGGGCGCAGGAGGGCGACGACGTCGCCGTCATCCTGCCGGAGACGCACTTCTACGTCGAGTCCGGTGGCCAGGTTGCGGATACGGGCACGATCGAATCCGTCCGCGAGCCGCGCTGGCAGATCGATGTGCGCGACGTTCGCCGGCCGATCGCCGGGCTCATCGTCCACATCGGACGCGTGATCTCGGGCGAGCCGTCCGTCGGCGACCGGGCGGTTTCGGCAGTCGACGCGGCCCGCCGGTGGGACATCATGCGCAATCACACCGCCACTCACCTCCTGCATGCCAGCCTGAGAGCGGTGCTCGGTGAGCATGCCCGCCAGGCCGGCTCGCTGGTCGCGCCCGACCGGCTGCGCTTCGACTTCACCCATCCCGAGGCGATGACGCCAGAGCAGGTCGACCGCGTCGAGGAGATGGTCAACGAGGCCATCCTCGCCAACCACGAGCTCGACATCCGCGTCAAGCCACGCGACGAGGCCATCGCCGAAGGCGCCATGGCCCTGTTCGGCGAGACGTACGGGGCCACGGTCAGGACCATTACCATCGGCACCAGGCAGCGCTTCTCCTACGAGCTGTGCGGCGGCACCCATGTGCCTGAGACCGGCGTGATCGGGCCGTTCGTGATAGTCAGCGAGGGCAGCGTCGCCTCCGGCATCCGACGGATCGAGGCCGTCACCGGCCGCGGGGCGCTCACGCTCATCCGCTCACGATTGCGGACCCTCGAGCAGGTCGCCCACCGTCTCGGTACCTCGGCCGAGGGGTTGGA
>JBGOYQ010000159.1:0-4108 GCA_041479735.1 Anaerolineae bacterium
AAGACAATGTAGGGCTCCTGGGTGATCCCGAACACCGCCGGGATCGAATCGAGCGCGAAGAGGATGTCGGCGCTGCCGATTGCGACGATGGCGACGAAAAGAGGCGTGACCTCGCGGCGGCCGTCAACGCGGTTAATCAGCTTGGCGCCGACGTATTCGCTAGTGGTCGGCAGCACGCGTCGGGTGAGGCGAACCAGCAGGTTGTCCTCGATGACCGGATCTACGTTGCGGTGCCGGTAGAGCTGAGCTGCAGTGGCGATAAGCACTAAGCCGAATACAAGGAACATGAACGAGAACAGCTCGAGCAGAGTCGCCCCCAAAAAAATGAATACGGCGCGCAACGCCAGAGCAGTTATGATCCCGATTGTCAGCACTTTGTGCTGGTGTTTTTCGGGCACCGCGAACGTCTGCATGATGATGACAAAGACGAACACGTTGTCGGCAGACAAGCTCTTCTCGACGAGATAACCCGCGAAGTACTCGGCGCCGCGCTGACCACCCATATGAGCTTGGAACACGATTCCGAACCCGATCGCGACGGCGATATAGAACAACGACCAGGCAGCTGCCTCATGGAAACCAACTGCGTGCGGTCGCAGCGTCGCCAGCAGCAGGTCTACGGCGAGCAACAGCGCGATCAGGCCGATCGTAAGGGCCCAGCCCACGATTCCGATCTCAAGCATCTAATCCCCGCTCTCCCGCGCGGCCTGCGGCGTTTTTCAGACTCCGTCTTCGCCGTGGGGCGGGTAAGTGGAGTGTAGGTGACTCCTTGCAGGTGTTGACGACGAGGCGGGGTCGTCCGGCGTGTCAGGGACGATGCTCCGAGCGACTCCCAGCGTGACTGCGACGCGATTCGCGAAGTCCTGAACGCGGATGCCAGGATCCTGTGCGATGCAGACGAGCGCATGGGCGTGGCTTTTCATCTCGCCGAGTCGGCTCTGGTGCGAGCGCGAATTGCCGGCCCGATCACTCGGATGATGACGACCTGGAGAGCGAAGGCCAGCGGCACGGCCACGATGGTCCCACCGACCCCTGCCAGTGTTCCCCCAGCAACAAGCGCAACCACGACGGCCAGCGCGGGCAGGCCAACAGAATGCCGCATGACAAGCGGCACCAGGGTGTGCGCTTCGACCTGCTGAATGACGACATAGACGAGGGCGACCACCAGCGGGTAGTAAGGCGAGATGGTGAAGCCGAGCAGGATGGCAGGTATCGCGCCGGCGACCGGGCCGACGATCGGGATCATCTCTGTCACGCCGGCAAACACACCCAGCAACGCCGGCGCCGGAAGACCGAGAAGCGCAGCAGCGACTCCGGTGACGACGCCGATGACAATCATGTTGATCGCAATCCCGCGAACATAGCCTGCGAACCCTCGCGCAATCTCCGCCCAAACGGATGCCGCCACGGTGCGACCGGACGGCGGCAGAAGCCCGAGCAAAAAGCCGCCTAACGGACGGCCGGCGGTGAGCCAGAGGAAGCTCAACAGCAGGACGACCACGACGTCGAGGACGCCCCGCAGGAGGGTCGCGGCAAAGCTCAGCGTTCCCCGCGCGATTCCTCCCGCAGAGCCCGCAACCTGCGACGCGACGCTGGGGTCGAGGGAGAGTTGGTCCAGCAACTGGGCCAGGTTGCGCTCGAACAGCGCTTGGTAGCGCGGAAGGTCGGCTAGCACCGCGCGCGCCTCAGTGACGACTGGGCGTGTTAGCACAACGATGACGGTCGCCAAAACAGCCAGGATCGCGACGTACAGCAGCGTCCTTGCGAGGCCTCGGGGGACCCCTGTGTGCTCGAGCCCATCGACAACAGGCCGCAGGCCCTCCGCCAGGACGATTGCGATGAGCAGCACGACCACCAGCTCCTGTAGCCGGGCAAGCAGCAACGCTGTGCCGACCAGCCCAAGCAGGATCAGACCGACATTTAGCATTGAGCCAGCCAGCTGAGGGGTGGTTGGCGGCCTAGCCAAGATCAGGATCCGCGATGACAATGAGCCCCGCCAGCACCAGCAAAGCGCCTGCCAGAATGCGCGCCCGTCGGCGAACTCGTTGCGCGGCCGAATGTCGGTTCAGGTCGGGAATGGGCATATGCCTCCTACTTCGAATGAAATCGAGCAGAGGTCTTGCCGCGGACCGCAAGGTCCGCCACCGTCCCGGGTGTCGCCACCGTCCTGATGGGACCGGCGAAGGGAGCTACTCCCCCCTATCGCATTTAGTCTAATCCCACCTGGCGCCAGAGTTTTCGCCTGCGCCCCTGCCAATCGGTCCGCGAACTGCCATTTCGCGGTTCGCGTTATGTGAGCTTTGGCCACGTAAGCAGCCGCGGGCCGCGACCATTGGCCCCGGCCACAGCCCTCGGGGATTCCCCGGAACGGGATGCACGAACCCACTTCACGGTTCCTTCACAGCGACTGACGAAGCTGAGCCTCGAAACAGGGGCGTGGAAGCCCCCGTAAGGAGGAATAGCGAAAATGATGTGGTACGACGGCGGATCGATGTGGTTCTTGGGTCCATTGGTGATGGTCCTGTTCTGGGGCGGCGTCATCGTGCTCGCCGCCTGGGCGCTGAAGGCATTCTCGGGCGGCGGCAGGAGCGGTCAGGGCACCTCGCTCGAGGTCCTGAAACGACGGCTGGCCTCGGGCGAGATCAGCCAGGACCAGTACGAGCAGGCGCGCAAGGTCCTGCAAGGCTGAGGGGGGAAGAGATGGGACACAAGTTTCTCTTGGGGATCGGGGCGGCCATGGTGGTCGCGGCGATCGCCCTCGGCGTTGTGGGTGCCAACCGCATCACCTGGTCCGGTGGCGCTTTCGGCCTCGGGATGATGAGCGGCTCCGGAACCGCTCGTGGCGGAATGATGGGCGGCTACGGGCCCGGAGGAATGATGGGTGGCTATTCCACCTCAGTCCCCGCTGGTACCCAGACGATCTCAATCGACCAGGCCCAGCAGGCGGTCGAGCAGTATGTCGCCCGTTACGGCGGCTCCAACCTCGTCGTCGATGAGCTGATCGAGTTCCAGGAAAATTTCTACGGAATCGTCAAGGAAAAGAGCACCGGCACCGGCGCGTTCGAGGTGCTGGTCGACCGGGTCACCGGTGCGGTCCGACCCGAGCCGGGTCCAAATATGATGTGGAACACCAAGTACGGAATGATGGCCGGAGGCATGATGGGCTTCGCACGTCCGTCAGGCGCGATGACGGTCTCCGAGGAGCACGTCGCCCAGATCGCCCAGGGCTGGCTCGACGCGAACCGCACGGGCGCCAAGACCGAGCAGCCAGACACTTTCTACGGCTACTACACAGTCCACTTCACGCAGGACGGCCAGGTCGCCGGGATGCTGTCCGTGAACGGCTACACCGGCCAGGTCTGGTATCACACCTGGCATGGCAGCTTCATCCAGGAGAAGCAGGTGGGCTCCTGAATTGCTTTATGACCCTGACGCGGGCGGTCGATCGGCCCTCCAGGTGCCCGGGGAACGCGAAGAGGATAGAGCCGAGGTGGGAACCGCCCGCGTTCTTGTTGTCGATGACGAGCGCAAGATTCGCGAGGTCGTCGGCAGCTACCTGACCCGCGATGGTTACACCGTGCTCTTCGCCGAGACCGGCGAGGCCGCGCTCGATCTCGCGCTCCGGGAGCACCCGGACCTAGTCATCCTCGACCTGAAGCTGCCCGACCTCGCCGGGGAAGAAGTGGCGCGCGCAATTCGCAAGGTCTCCGAGCTCCCGATCATCATGCTGACGGCCAAGTCCGCTGAGGCGGATCGCCTGGCCGGCCTCGGCCTCGGCGCCGACGACTACCTGGTCAAGCCGTTCAGCGTCCGCGAGCTGGCGGCTCGGGTCGCGGCCGTTCTCCGGCGGACGAAGGGGCTGCGTTCCGAGATCTCCATCGACGGAGGCAGGCTGGTCATCGACCCGGCGCCACGTACCGCTCGCCTGGACGGAGCGCGGCTGACGCTGACCCGGACCGAGTTCGACCTCTTGCTGGCGCTGGTTTCCGGCTTCCCTCGCGTGCTCAGCCGCGAGCAGCTGCTCACGGCAGCCAGGGGCTATGGTTCCGCGCCCGAAGAGCGCACGATCGACGCTCACGTGAAGAACCTGCGGCGCAAGCTTCGCGAC
>JBGOYQ010000160.1:0-4096 GCA_041479735.1 Anaerolineae bacterium
CGACATTCGCTAGGATAGCCTGTGAGGTCGTATCAGGGGCGGCGCTCGCCCGTGCAGTTGCCAGCTGGCACGCCCGGTCAGCCCGGACCGAGACCGCCCGGGCCGGCTACTTGCGGGCGGGGCGCCGGCCAGGCCTGCGGCCAAGCCAGCGGTTGAGAATGCCGGACCTATCGGGCATGTCGGTCACGCGCCGTTCCTCCGCACCCCAGTCGCCGCGCGCCCTTGCGCTAAGCCACTCGTCGTACGCCTTGATGGCGATTCCCAGCTCATCGGCCAGCACATCATCCTTGCCCGAAGCGATCAACCGCCGCAGCCGGCCCAGCTCATCGACCAGCATGTCCAGCCTGGCCAGTGTGTTGGCACGGTTGAGCGCCAAGCTTGCGCTCAGCTCCTCGGCCGACTGTGCCCCGGCGACGCTGACGTTCCGCGCGAAGGGCGTGCCGGCAATGCGCCGTGCCTCTCGCCACCCGGGCGAATCGGACGCCAGGCGCATGAGAGCGGCACCGACGAGCGCCGGCAGAGCCTCCACGGTCGCGGCGACGCCATCCAGCTCGGCCGCCTCGATGAAGAATGGGCTGGCGCCCAACACTCGGCCGATGCTCAGGGCGACCTCGACGACCTCCTCCGGACAGCCGGGCGGAACGACCAGCGCCAGCAAGCCTCCTTTGTACCGGTCCGCCGCAGGCGCGACCTCTTCCAAGGCCTCCGGCGACAGGTCTACGCCGGCTGGGATGGGCACAGCGCCGACGTAGTACCGGCCGGCAGGGAGCTCGGCCGTCATCCACGCCAGCGTCACCGCCTTCAGCGGGGACGCGTCGAGGACGATCGCGCCTTCCGGCAAGCCGGCGAAAACCGCGGTAAGTGACGCTTGCACCAGGGACGGCGCGACGGACACGATGACCAGGTCGCACCCCTCGGGAGTCTCCAGCCGCTGGATCAACCGGTCGACGGCGCCGGCCTGCAGCGCGGATTTGGCCGTCCGGGCATCCCGGTCGTAACCCACCCGGACCGCCTCGACCCCGGCCTGCTTCAATGCCAGGCCGACGGATGCACCGGTGTCTCCCAATCCGACCAGCAGGAGCTCCTCGCTCATTCGGTCTCCTCGATGCGGGCGGTCGCGGCCGCGCGGCAGGCGCGTGAAGGCAGCCAACCGGGTCGGCCGGCGAAACCCGTCATGTGACCAACAGGTTCAGGATTCGCAGCGCGGGCGTACCGATAAGGCGGCCGAACAGGTCGAGGCTGCCGAGGCTGCCCAGGAAGATCAAGGCCAGCAGGATCATGGGGCCATACGGGCGGATCTGCTCGAGGACCGCCTGGCCGCTTGGCGGCAGGAAGTACTCCGCGACCTTCTCGCCGTCGAGCGGGAACACGGGGATCAGATTGAAGAGTAGCAGGATGAGGTTGATGAAGATGAATTCCAGCAGGAACTGCGAGAGCGCGGGCAGGCCGGATTGCCCGCCGGCATACGGGCTGACCAACCCTGCGCGGAACGGGACCGCCGCCAGGAGCGCGAGGACCAGGTTGGACAGAGGACCAGCAACCGAGACTAGCATCATCCCGGCCGGCGTGCGTTGGCGCAGGGCGTAGGGGTTGACCGGGACCGGCTTGGCCCAGCCGAACCCGCTGACCAGCAAGAGAAGGGACCCGATCGGGTCGAGGTGCGCCAACGGGTTGAGGGTCAAGCGGCCGTTCAGGCGCGGTGTGTCGTCGCCGAGTTGGGTGGCGGTCCAGGCGTGAGCGAATTCGTGCACGGGGAAAGCGATCAGCAGGATGACCGCCCGGGTAATGAGAGAGGCGAGCGAAAGACCCAGCATGAGGTCCGGATTATACCATCCGGCCGGATGGTATAATCCGCGTCGATGCTGCCTGATCTACGGATGGACGATGTGCTCCGGTTGCGCAAGCCGCACCCGTGTGGCAGCAGCGAGTGGGTCGTCGTGCGCCTTGGCGCCGACATCGGATTGAAGTGCCTGGGATGCGGGCGGCGAGTGCTGCTCACGCGGCGGGAAGTTTCCCACCGCATGAAGGCCACCGTCCGTCGGGGCGGGGAGGTCGAGCGCGGATGACGGATAGGGCGCGAGCCCTGTTCCTGTTTTCCGACACTGGCGGCGGGCACCGCAGCGCCGCCGAGGCTATCGTCGAAGCCCTCGAGCTTCAATACCCCGGCGCCTTCGAGATTCAGCTGATCGATTTCTTCAAGAGCTATGCACCGCGCCCGTTGAAATGGGCGCCGGAAGCCTATCCCGAGATGGCTCGCCACCCGCGTGCCTGGGGGTTCGGGTACCGGGCCTTCAACGGCCACACGCGCGCACGGGCGTTGACCGGCGCTTTCTGGCCGTACGTCCGCCGCGCCGCCCGTCGGCTGGTGCGCGATCACCCGGCCGACATCATCGTCTCGGTCCATCCGGTGTGCATTGCGCCGGTGATGCGGGCGCTAGGTCCGCACCGCCCGCCGTTCGTGACGGTCGTGACCGACCTGGTGAGCACGCACGCACTGTGGTACCACCGCCGGGTCGACCGTTGCCTCGTCCCGACCGAGCGTGCCATCCAGAGGGGCCTGGATTGCGGGATGCGCGCCGAGCAGCTGCGTGTCACGGGCCTGCCCGTCGCCCGCCGCTTCTGCCAGCCAGCCGGCGACGCCGCCGCCTTCCGCCGCGAGCTCGGCTGGCCTGTGGACCGGCCCATGGTCCTGCTGGTCGGGGGTGGCGAGGGCATGGGCCCCTTGTTCGAGACCGCCGCGGCCATCTCGGCCGGCGGGGGCAACTTCGGCCTGGCGGTGATCAGCGGACGCAATCAGCGGTTGAGGCAGCAGCTGGAGGCGCGGGCGTGGGATGTGCCCACCTTCATCTATGGCTTCGAGCGGCGCATGCCGGACATAATGCGGGCCGCATCGATCCTGGTCACCAAAGCGGGTCCCGGGACGATCACCGAGGCCATCAATGCCGGGCTACCTATGGTGCTCTTCGGCCGCCTCCCGGGACAAGAGGAGGGCAACGTCGATTACGTGGTGGACGAGGGGGTCGGCCTGTGGGCGCCCGGGCCGGAACGGGCGGGGGAGGCGGTTCAGGCCTTGCTGGCCCAGCCCGAGCGGGTCGAACAATCGGCCGCCTCGTGCCGGCGAGTTGCGCGGCCCGAGGCGGCGATGGAGATCGCACGGGAGATAGCCTGCTTGCATGCGAACAGGCCGGTCCACACGGCGCGCGCCCCTCTTGGAACGTCTGCGCTCCGCGAGCGGCTCCGCCGGGTAAGGGGTTAGAACCCGGCGATCACCGTGCTGAACATATTCCCCACGCTAGAGCCGAAGAGGGCCATTAGGACGACCACGGCCAGCCCGACGAGCAGGATGACTAGAGCGTACTCCATGAGGCCCTGGCCGGATGACGAATAATGAATCATGAATGCCCCACAATGAAATCCTTTCCTCACCCCGAGAGTATAGGACCAACGTCCTAGCCGCAATAGTCCGTTTGGGTCAAGTTGGGCGGCGCGATTGATAGGCGATCGTAAGTTCGAGGCTCAGGCGAGGTTTGCTTTGCACAAGCTTATGGTAATCTTCCACACCCCCACTGACGTCCCGGCCTTCGAGAACCGTTGGAGCGAGGAGTTCGTCCCCCAGGCGGAACGGATGCCCGGGCTGCGCCGGGTGGTCCTCAGCCGGGTGATGGGTGCGCCGGCCACCGGCGTCGACGTCCACCTGGTCCACGAATTCATCTTCGATGATGCCGACGCGGTGCAGGCGGCGATGGTTTCGCCGGAGGGCCAGGCCGCCGGTCGGGCGCTCATGGGCTTCGCCGCGCCGTACGTGACCCTGTGCTTCGCCGAGCACATGGAGGAAGCCCGCCCGTTGCCCGGCCCAGGCGCCTCGGCTTGACCCTGAATAGCGACCTGCATGGCCGGTTGGCGCAGCGTAGGCGGCGGATGACCGGATGGCTGCTGGCGGGGCTGGCCCTGGCGGTGGCAGGCGCCACCGGCGTCGGCTTCCTGGCCTATCGGCGCCTAGCACCCGTCGGGGGAAGGCTGACAAGGCTCTCGCGCTACTGGGACGACCCTCAAGCGCACGCCGCCTGGGCCATCAGGCCGGGACTCGCTGCGGCCA
>JBGOYQ010000161.1:0-4079 GCA_041479735.1 Anaerolineae bacterium
ACAGATCGGGACTGCCAGTTCGGCACGCGTTCCAACCAATCCCGCCAGGTAGTCTGGATCCTTGCGCACGTCCTCTACCAACGCGGCTATGCCTGTGCGCCCCACCCTACCGACGATGCCGCGTTCGAGCGTGGTCTGTTCGACCACCGGCCGCGGTCCTGCGACCTGCTTCAGCGTCAGCAGGTTGCCCTGACGCTCGTAGTAGCCCACCGACGGGAATCCCAGGCTTGTGTGCAGCTGCTGCGTGAGCTCTCGGATGATGGACTCGGCGTCCAATCGCTTTGCGATGGCCGCGACAATGCGCTGAAGTAGCGTCATCTCCGCCAGACGCCTTTGAACCTGGGCGTGCCGCTCGGCATTGGCTAAAGCCAGCCCGGCTTCCTGTCCGATGGCAGCCAATAAATCGAGCCACTCATCACGCCGTTCGTCGGTCGCGGGGATCCACGCCAATCCAACGCCGTGAATGACACCTGCGGCTTCCAAGGGGAAACTGATCACCCAGCGATCCCCGTACGGTGAGGAGTCGGTCTCGACCTGGGGCTCGGCGCTCCTGAGCGTGCGCAATGCCTGCTCTTCGACTTGGTGAGCGTAGGGGCCATCGGCGGTGGTCCCAGGCAGCGCCAGCCGGAGAAGGCGAGGGTTTTCTTTGGTCGAGTCCGGCGCCAGGACGAAAGCCGCCCCTTGACTGCCGCCGGTGGTCGAAAGCACCCCCTGAACGAGCTTCTCCAGGATCTCGTGGGGCTCCAGGCTGCCCGCCAGCCCTCTCCCGGTTGCATAGACAAGCCTGAGTCGACGATGCTCCTCGCGGAGCCGCTGGAAGAGGCGCGCGTTGTGAAGAGCCGCGGCGGCGTGCGCCGCGAAAGCCAGCAGGCGTTGCGGGGTCGTCTCATCAAACGCATTGGGTTTGGCGCTGTCGAGATTGAGGAACCCAAGCACATCATCCGCGTAGCGGATGGGCACGCCGGCCCAGGATCGAAGCCAGTCCTGGCTGGGCTTGCTCACCCAGGACGGCTCCTTGAGCGTGTCGGGGACGACGACCGCTTCGCCTGCCATCATACGTACCAGGTCGGGATGCTCACCCTTGACGAAGCCCAGCGCCTTCAGTTGCTCATCGCCCACGCCAAACTGGTCGTAGCCCCTTGAGCGCACGGTGACCACTTGCCCGGCATTGAGCGTTTGGATATTGGCGGCATCACACGGGAAGGTCCGCATCACCTGGTCCAAGATTCTCTCGAGGACCTCATCCAGGTGGATCTCCCGGCTGATGGCCAAGGCCCCCTGCTCCAGTGCCTCAGCCATCCGCCGCTGTGTCCGCTCGGCCACCATGAGTTGAGCAATGCCGACTGCGTTCGCGGCTTGGATGGCGATGAGTTTGGCCAGCCGGATCTCCGCTTCGCCGAAGGGCTGGGCGCGGGAGGAGTCGGCGATCGCCAGGACGCCGATCAGCTGGCGGCGCCAGATCACGGGCAGCGCCATCATTTGGGCCAGGCGCGGCTTCAGTCGTTCCCCGAACGCGTCGGCTTCGGAAGAAACCCATTCCTTGGGACTATGAATGACGACTGCTTCGCGCGTGGAGGCTGCCTTGCCTGCCAGGCCTTCGCCATATCGCAAAGGAGTCGCAGGCCGGCCCGCGTCGCCTCCCGATCGGGCGGCGACCCGCAGGACCTGGGCGGGCTCGTCGGCCAGGTAGATGACTGCCAGCCGGCTACCCAGGACGGCCGCGGCCCGCTCCACGATCATTTGCAGCATGGAGGGTGTATCGTGTTCGTCGGCGATGGCCATCGCCGTTTCGTAGAACGCGCCCAACTCACTCGATTGGCGCAATGCAGTTTCGAACAGGCGGGCGTTTTCCAGGGCAAATGCGGCAAGTCCGGCCAGCACCCCTGACCACAGGAGCGTCGACGTGTCGGGTTGACCGGGCTGGTTCAAGAAGAATGCCACCTCACCCTGATTCGCGCCGCGTTGGGTGAGCGCATGCGATACACAGGCTCCGGGTGGTCCATCCGGCCACTCCGCCCGGTTGCACCATTCCGGAGGGATGGGGGTCAGGACTTGCGGATCGGTTCCTGAGGCTGGAGAGGAGGCTGACCGGATGTTCTGGAGGAGGTGGAGGTAGCGGGAAGAAACGGCCGGATCGGAGGCGGAGGACAGCTGGTGGAAAGTAGAACCGCTCGAGTCGACGACGATGGCCGCGCCCGCGGCAGCCCCGAGCAAATCGCAGCCTTCCCGCAGTATTGTGCTTATCGCCCAGTCGACATCGATCACTTGGGAGAGATCGGCAGTCAACTGCCTCAGGAGATGCGCGGCACGGTCCGCGGAAGGTGCGCCGGCGATCGGTGGCACGGAAGGGGTGCTCATGGCGCCAGGGCGGTGCGAGGGCGCCGGTCGAGACCGAGATGGCCGGAACGTCCGCAGCTCAAACGGATCATACCTTGCTGCTTTCTTCGACCAAGAGGGCCCAGGCATCCTGCCAGGGTTTGGTCCCCGCCAGCCGGGCCGGAATCTTGGCGCGGCTCAGGTGGCCGGCAATGCCCGAGGCTAGCGGCCCGGCAATTGCCATGTCATCCTTGGACAAGGCGGCGCGCAGCTCGCGGGCCACCCTGTCGGCCCACCCCCATTCCAGGCGGAACTTATCTGCCTTGACCCAGTACCCCCGACGTTCCCACGCGCTTGATGTCTCCTCGACGGACTGAGAAAGCTGCGTGAGGGCTAGTGCGACGAATGCGAGCATGTCCCGCCGTTCGACTGAGTGCGCGCTTGTGTCGCTCGCCGCCACGCGGAGTGTGAACGCGATGGCCCCCAGAATCCGATCACGCGCCCGAGCTGCAGACTCCGGGCGGATCACAGGCGACATTCAGCCTCCCACCGATGTCATCGCACAAGGGATTATAGCTCGGCTGCCGATTCGGGTCGTCTACCCGGCATGCTACAATTCTCCCAGCGTTCCAGGCGTATCCCTGAGGTTCGACTCTCCCATGAAAGCCGCCACTGAGGCTATCAAGACCGTCGCCACCAATCGGAAGGCGGCGCACGATTACTTTCTCGATGACCGGCTGGAAGCTGGGCTGGTCTTGCAGGGGAGCGAGATCAAGTCGATTCGGGCGGGCCAGGTCAGCCTGAAAGAGGCATATGTTCGGACCGACGGCCAGCAGGCGTGGTTGGTCAACGCGCATATTGCACCATACGATGCGGCCAGCCGGCAGAATCACGACCCATTGCGCGAGCGCAAGCTGCTGCTGCACGGCAAGGAGATCACCAAGCTGTTCGAGCACGTCCGACAGCGGGGCAACACGATCATCCCGACCCGCATGTACATCAAGCAGGGACGCGCCAAAGTCGAGATTGCCGTCGCTCGTGGCAAGCACCTGCATGACAAACGCCAGGACATGGCCACGCGGGACGCAGAACGGGAAATGCAGCGCGCCATGGGCAGGAGGCGGTCGTAGTGCTGCCTCGCTCAATCGCTGCGGTCAATATGCTCCCGCAAGAGGCCAAGGCCGCCATCTACTCGCTCTTCGTGCCGTCGATCCTTCGGGATCGATTCGGAATCGGCCGTGACCTGCGCGACGCGACCGGCCAGCCTCTGCTCGAGCTCAGGTGCGCGGAAGGCGCGACCGACGTGGTCCTGGCGTTGCGCCGGCAGGTGGGCGATGCCGATCCTGTCCTGTACTCCCATCTCACGGATACGATAACCGGCCAGGTCCACGTGCTTCTATACGTAGTGAATGATCCGGACTCACCGCGATTCGACGTCGATCGTATGCCCGATGGCACGCCGACAGAGTTCGGCAGCTTCCGACGCAACCTGGAGGCCGAGCAGGCGGCGATGAACGCCGGGCTCGCGCCCGGGCAGGTGCGCCGGGGCTTACGGATTCTGCAGCAGTCGATTGATGCCTTCGAAGAGTTCGTATGTTCGCTTGGGCAAGACAAGTACTTCGTTGAGCCGCTCTACTACCACAACGCCGTCATCTTCGAGCGCTACGGATTCGCCTACCAAAAAGGCCGTCAGCTGATGGCCGATATTCACGCGGCTTTCGCCAGGCAAGGTGCGCTCACGCTTCGACTTGATGGGAGCACCC
>JBGOYQ010000162.1:0-4078 GCA_041479735.1 Anaerolineae bacterium
GCCGGGACCTCGGCCGCGCTATAGGCAACCCAGACTGTCCGGTCGCCCCGAAAGAAGGCGGTTGCCTTTTTAGCTGTCTGAGGATCGACGGGCTCGGACGTGGTGACATCCGCCCAGGTCCGTCCGCCGTCGGATGTACGCAGGATGTGATCATCCGCGGCAGTGGACGGCTTCCCCACGGCCCATCCCGAAGAGATCGACAGCATCTCGATGGAGTATAGCGTGAGTGCGGCGCCGCCCGGAAGACGGCGGATACCTGGTGCCGGCGTAGAGGTCATCGGCGCAGGTGTCGGGGATGCGAGCTCTGGTGAGGCCGTCGGCGTTTCTTCCACTGTGGTGGCACTGGCGGTCGGCGACGCGGACGCGCCTCCTCCATTGGCCTGCGTTGACTGACCGCCACTCGAAATTGGAAGGCCACAGGCGAGCGAGGCTGCGATCAGGACACAGGCCGACGCCAGGGAAACCCTTCTGGCGAACATAGGGCGACGCTCCTTTCGGATCTGCGCAAGCTATGTGCATCTTATCACTGCCGTAGACGCAGCCGCTCGGTCGCTCCGGGGGATCACGAGGCGACCAAGCGCGCAAGAGAATCGGGTTTGCCGGCCAGGCCGCCCGCGGCTCGGTGAAGTATCGGCCAGGCAGCGCGCGATCCCGTGCGGTGAGCCGATACACAAATGCTGCACCTCATAACACAGCACCCGCGAAAAACGGATATCATTGCCGCCTCGGGTATCAACGTGCGACGGCATCTGCCGGATTGAAACCTGACAAACCCGCTCGAAAGGCAGATGTCGTGGCAAGCTCCCAACACAGAGCCGAACGGGAAAAGACCCTGGCCGCCTTGAGCTCCGTCATTGCGGCGGTGGGGCTGACTGGATTCAAGCTCGTCATCGGGCTGCTCACACATAGCCTGGGCATCCTGTCCGAGGCGGCGCACTCCGCCTTCGATCTCGTGGCCGCCCTCGTCACGCTTTTTGCCGTCCGCGTGTCGGATCGGCCGGCCGATACCCATCATCCCTATGGTCACGGCAAGATCGAAAGCCTCTCGGCTCTGGTCGAGACCGCCCTGCTCTTGATTACGTGCGCCTGGATCATCTTCGAGGCCGTTCAACGCCTGTTCTTCAAGACGGTCGAGGTCGACGCATCTATTTGGGCGTTCATCGTTATGCTCACTTCGATCGTCGTCGATCTGTCACGCTCCCAAGTGTTGGCTCGTGCAGCGCGCAAATACCACAGCCAGGCGCTCGAGGCGGACGCGCTCCACTTCAGCACCGACATTTGGAGCTCCTCGGTCGTCCTGCTGGGGCTTTTCGGGGTCGTGCTGGCCGAGCGGTTTCCGAGACTCACGTTCCTGAGGGCGGCCGATGCCATCTCCGCTCTGGGCGTCGCCGTGATCGTGATCGTCGTTAGCCTCCGGCTCGGCCGACGTACGATCGACGGCCTGATGGACACCGCCCCCAAGGGGATGGAGGAGGCCATCCGGCGCAGGGTGGAGGCGATCGAGGGCGTCCGCAATTGCCACCACGTCCGCGTGCGCAGCTCCGGCCCGCGGCACTTTGTCGACGTGCACATCGAGACGGATGGCCACAAGTCGCTCAAGGCGACACATGACCTGACGAAGCTGGTCGAGTCGGCCATCCTCGAGTTGACGCCTGGCGCAGACGTGACTGTGCACCCGGAGCCTGCCGACCCGAAGGCCCCCAAAGCACAACCCTTCGCCAAGGGTGGCTGATCACCCTATGCCCGGCTGCAAACGAGCACGCCCGCGCGCAGGCTCCTCCCTTGGCTTCAGGCGGTCAAGCCACGTTGACTGCCGCCTCAAGAGCGTCGACTCGGCCGAGCTTCCCTGATGCCATTGACGGAGACTGTTGCCACCGCCCGCCGGAACGTCCGGCGGATCCTGGGAGAGTACCCGCGCGCCTTCTGGATGCTCGCCATCGTGACGTTCATCGACCGATTGGGCGGCAGCCTGCTCTACCCGTTCTTCGCCCTGTACATCACCAGCAAGTTCGGCGTCGGCATGACACAAGTCGGCGTGCTCTTCGGGTTCTTCTCGATCTCGAGCATTGTCGGCGGATTCGTGGGCGGCGCCGCGGCGGACCGGCTGGGGCGCAAGGGGTTGATCGTCTTCAGCCTGCTGGCAACCTCGTTGAGCAGCCTGGCGATGGGACTCGCTCCGACCATGGCGGTTTTCGTCGTGCTGGCCCTGGTCGTGGGCCTGCTCACCGATGCAGGCGGCCCAGCCTATCAGGCGATGGTGGCGGACCTGCTGCCGGAGGAGAAACGGGCCGAAGGCTTCGGGGTCATCCGGGTGGTCTTCAACCTGGCCGTCGTCATCGGTCCGGCGATCGGCGGTCTGCTAGCGTCGCGCTCCTTCCTGCTCCTGTTCATCGTCGACGCCATCACCAGCGCGCTGACGGCGGCTTTCGCCATCTTCTTCCTGGCCGAGACTAAGCCGGCACCCCATCCCGACGCCCCCAGGGAGACCATCTGGCAGACGTTCCAAGGCTACGGGCAGGCGCTGCGCGACTCGCTGTTCATGGCTTTTGTCTTCGCCTGCGCGCTGCAGGTTCTGGTCTATCTGCAGATGAACACGTCGTTACCTGTGTTCCTGCGCGACCATCACGGCATTTCTCCGCAAGGCTACGGTGGCATCCTCAGTCTGAACGCGGCGATGGTCGTGCTGTTCCAGTTCGCCATCACGCGGCGCATCCGCGGCTACCCACCCCTGATTGTCATGGCCGTGGGTACGGCCCTGTACGCGTTGGGTTTCGCTATGTACGGGTTCACCGCCACATACGCCTTGTTCCTACTGGCGATGGTGATCATCACGATAGGGGAGATGTTGGTGGCGCCGGTTTCCCAGGCGTTGGTGGCGCAGCTCGCGCCGGAGGACAAGCGCGCCCGCTACATGGCTACGTTTGGCCTCGCCTGGGTCATTCCGGGAGTCGTCGGGCCGTTGCTGGCCGGGCTAGTGATGGATTATGGGGACGCGCGCTGGGTGTGGTACGCGGCTGGGCTGATCGGCGCCGCCTCGGCGGCCATGTTCCTCCGGCTTCAGCGGCGCGTCGGGGGCTCACGGCAGACCGCCCCCGCGGACTAAGTTGACGGACAGCCGAGAAGGGTCAACTCGCCGCCGTGAGGCCGCGCATCCGCCCGCGGTGACCAACCCGAAGTGGGTATACGCCGGCCGCAGTCCAAAGGCTGCCTTGCTGCCGACAGGACGGCATCCTGGGGTCCCTCTCCCTCGAGGGGTAGTCAGTCTCGCACATGCAACCGGCTCGCGGCCAAACGGCGGCGCAAGAGCACAGGGCCGAAAAGGTCGATCAGCCATCCGAAGGACAGCTCGACCCAGGGAGCGACCCGCAACAACCGCGGTATGTAGGTCACGCGGCGCGGCCGCTTGAGCATGTCCCAGACGCGCTCGGCGACCCGCTCCGGCGGAACACCGAAGCGCTCGGCCGGGATGGGCCCGCCGTTCGGTTGGGCGGCGGCCGTGGCCGACATCTCGGTGTTTACGTACCCCGACCGTATGACACCCAGCCGCACGCCGGTGCCGCGCAGCTCGCGGTGGAGTGCGGTGGAAAAGTTGTCGATGAACGCCTTGGTGGCGCCGTAGACGGCCACGCCCTGGCTGGGGAAGCTGCCGGCGATCGAGCCGATGTTGATGATGTGGCCGGTCCGGCGGGCCTTCATCTGTGGCAAGTACTGCAATGTGAAGTGCGCCGCGGCGGCCAGGTTCAGTTGGATCATCTGCCATGCCAGTTGCCAGCTCATCTCCTCACCGAATCCGTACCAGGCGATGCCGGCGTTGTTGACCAGCACGTCGACGGGCCCAAGCTGCAAGGTCACCGCCTCCGCCACCTTCAGCCGCTCGTCCTCCCGTGTCAGGTCGGCGACGATGCTGATGGCCTGACCGCCGGCGGCGGTGATCTCATCAGCGACCGATTCGAGTCGATCGCCGCGCCGGGCGACGATGGCGACTTTCAACCCATGACTCGCCAGCAAGCGGGCCGTCGCCGCGCCGATGCCGCTGGAGGCTCCGGTGACGAGTGCCACCCTGCCCTCCCATGATCGA
>JBGOYQ010000163.1:0-4068 GCA_041479735.1 Anaerolineae bacterium
CCCGTTGCTGGCAAGATAGCCGGACGGGCCCAAGTAGTTAACCCACGCTTGCCACGAGGAGGCGAAGCCGTGGACCATCACCACCGGGCGAGGTGCTACGCGGATGGTGACGGAACCGATGGAACCGACACTTGCATTGGCCTCGATGGTTCGGTTGGGGGACGAGCGCCCTGCGTCCTCCCGGTACCAGCCCAACGCCGTCAATGGCTCGGTCGTGCAGCCCGCTTCGGCCGCGCGGATCGTGCAGCTCGCCAGGGGTGGGGCGAATCCTCCCAGGCGGAGCTCGATGGGTGTCTCCTGGTTGGCGGGCTGCGCCAGCGTGACGCGGATCCGGATCATGTCGCCGTCGGTGAGTCTGTCTACCGGGGTGCCTTGCCGGTCGAGCACCTGGATCTGCCCCGAGGCCGGGGCAAGCCCGGTGGGCGCCCAAGAGGTGACAAGCAACGCCATCGCGGCAAGCCCGACACCCGCGTTTGAGTTCATGCCTAGTCTCCCATCGGCTAACGGCCAATTGGCGGAAACGGACCCACTTAGTGGATTGTAACGGAACAATTCTGTGCCATACGGTAGAATCCCGGGAGCCGCAAGGCCGCCGCCGATTGCCCGCTGCCGGAATCGCAGGCGGGATAGATCGACCACCGGGCGGCGAGGCCGTAGGACTATGACCTTCCGAATCACGCGTTGGCTGATTCGCCTGCTTTACCGCCTGATCGCCCGCATCGAGATCGTCGGTCAGGAGAACATCCCCGCCTCCGGGGGAATGGTGGCCGTGACCAACCACCTCGGGCGCCTCGATCCCGGTCTAGCCTACTGCATTCTGGATCGGGATGACATCATCATGCTCGTCGCGGAAAAGTACCGCGAGGTCGCCATCTTTCGATGGTTGACTCAAGCCCTGGACGGAATCTGGGTCGATCGGTTCAATGCCGACCTGAGCGCGGTTCGGACTTGCCTGAGGCGGCTGAGGCGGGGCGGGGTGATGGTCATCGCGCCCGAGGGGACGCGCAGCCCAACCGGGGGTTTGATCCAGGCTCGATCGGGCGCCGGCTACCTGGCGGCGAAGAGCGGGGCTCCCATCATTCCGACGGCGATTACCGGAACGGAAGATACCGTCGTCAAGGCGCGGCTCAAACGCCTCCGACGGGTGGACATCCGCGTCGACTTCGGCCAGCCCTTCCGGCTGCCGCCTGTGCCGGCGGACGAGCGCGAGAAGGCACTGCAGGGTTACGATGACGAGATCATGTGCCGGATCGCGGCGCTGCTTCCCCCCGACCGTCGCGGCGTCTATGCGGACCATCCGCGGTTGAAGCAACTGCTGGCGGTTGGCGGCTCACCGGCGTAAAGCCCTCTTCCTCCCCCTTTCGGGGGGAGGGTAACGTGGGGGTTGTTTCGCAGCGGAGTAAGCAGGCCAACCCCATAGAATCGCAACTCCCCGAGGACGCGCAACCCCCGAGATGACTCTCGGGGGTTGCGCGTCCAACATGAAGGCCTCGTCCCGTCTCAGGCGCCCATCGAGACGGCCATGACGTCGTAGTAAGTGCCGGCACCGAAGCCGTCGAACAGGACGTGATCGCCAGGCCGTATCTTCGGGAGCTGTCGCAAGAAGGCGATGATGTTCGACGCCGCGCTGACGTTGCCGAACTCGCTTAAGAGCCATGGCATCGGGAATTTGATGCCGATCTTCGCCAGCTGTTTTTCCTTCAACAGATTGATCTTGTAGTTGGCGTGGTGGACGATCGCCACGGCGATGGACTTGTCCGGCGTGCCCATGCGGCTCATCAGCTCCCGGTATTCGCGATAGACATCCGATACGACCTGAACCCCCGTTCGGACGAACAGCTTGACCATCCCCATCAGCCCGGCCATGACGACGGCCGTGCCGTCCTCCGGCTCGTGCATCAGGCCGGCGACCCGGACGTGATCCGGGCCGGCCTGCGAGACCTGGATCAACGAACGACCCTCCAACCTCTGCCTGGTATACGGGTAGAACATCCTCACTTCTAAGAGGCCTTCCTCATCGAAGACCTCGTGGCTCTTGCCGACCAGGAACTTCATCGTCGTGCCGGGGACAATGCCGATCACGCCGGCGCCGTTGCCGAAGAGCTGGAGCGCGTTCTTGTCCCGGGCGTGACGGGTGAACCGGCTGAGGCCCTCGATCCCGCCGACGAGGATCTTCTTGCCGGCGAGCCTCTCGGCGATATTCACATGGCCGGGGGGGCTCAGGCGCGGGTTCAGCGCCAGGTGCAAAGCGCCCATCGAGCCATCGCACGCCTTATGAACACTGACCTTCAAAGCCTCCTCCGAGATACCCGCCCGGCGAGCGATCTGCGCCACATAGTCGTCGGCGACCGGCCCGCTCATTCCGATGAGGACGCCCTCCACCTCGGAAGGATCCCAACCGCTACTGCGGCTCGCCTCCTTCAGTAGCCGTGCCCCGACCTCGAGTTCCAGTTCGAGATGCTCTTCGTCGGTGAGGTCCGGCAGGTGATGGCGGCTGATGAATCCGAGATCGGCCAGGTTCATCATCTCCCCGGCCAGCATCGGCTGGCCCAGGCGGTGTTCGATGAAGCCCCGCAGGGAGGGGTTGTCGTAACTCTGGCCCCAGGCGCCATACACGCCCCCAATCCCCAGCTCAGGATTGGATACAGTCTCGAAACCGAGAGGGATTCCGTTGCCGACCGGGATCGTCGCGCGTTGGACGTGCGGCTGATCGAAGAAGGAACTCGTGGAATCAGGTCTGACCTCTGTCGGTCCCATTTCACCCATACCGATTCCCTCCCTGGCACCCAGGTAGCCTGCTGTCCAGTTAAAACCCCGTCGAGTGTACTCCGCTTCGGTGAACCGATGCCGAGGGAAGGGTTCCGAAAGATGCCCAGGCCGGCCGTCGGCGCAATCCTATCATACGGGATCGCCAATGCTTGTGCCGCGGGGTAGAGTCGAGCTCATCCGCCCTGGCTAGTCCGCCCCAGGTTTAGCCGGGGACCGGAAGGCCGATCCTTGGTTCTCGCCTACGGAACGATCCGATCTGGTCCCCATGGCTGGGCGCCGGCGCTGTGAAGCCGTGTCCTAGACGGAGTGCCGCCGTCTCGTCCTCTGATCTGGCAGCCGCCCCGTGTATCGCGAGACACGGGGTTCGACCCAGTCGATCAGGACTCGTAGCATGTCGGAATAGTCTTTCGAAAAGGTGGAGGTAGAAATGCCAGCGAAGAAGTCGATTGTCAGGAAGGCCCCCTCATCGAGTTCGGCCAGGCCAGCCGAGGGCGAGAAGGTTACCGTGGAGAATGTCAACGTGCCTGGGTACACGACCCGGGTAGACGCCGGTATGTACCACGCCATGCGTCGTGCCTTGCTCAAAGCCCTTCCCTCGAAGGCACCCGGCTTGACGCAGGCGGAAATGCACGAGGCCGTCCTGCCTCACCTGCCGAAGGATTTGTTTCCCGGTGGGGCCAAAGCGGGGTGGTGGGCCAAGTCGGTCCAGCTCGACCTGGAAGCCAAGGGGATCGTGACGCGGGAAGACACGAAGCCTCTACGCTGGCACCGGGTGGCCGGCAAGTGATCGGGGGCAGGCTCCCTACCTGAGGCCGAGAGAGGTCCCGGCCACCCCTGGGCTTCGCAGCTTCCCATCCAACTGCGCGAGTGGTGACAAGCAAGAAGCGTGCTGGCGCTTCTATCCCGCCTGGCCCTGTAGCGGTGCTGGCGAAATAGCCGTCCCTCGCCCAGCAGAGATGAGCTCACCTGTTCCGCTATCGGTTCCCATGCCGTAGGGCTCGCCGCGCGAGGATTGATTCTGTAGGCGGCCGGATCCGGCGATTGCACGCGCTGTCAGTCCACGGATGACCCTTCGGGTTCACGCGCCTTCCGGCATGTAGCCAACCGGCGGCTCCCGGGTCGCTGGGTCCAACGAAATCAACGGGAGGTCGATGGTGAAGACCCCCCTTTGTGGGCGGTTGTTGGCAGAGAGGTTGCCGCCTTGGGCTTCGACGGTCTGCAGTCGAGGGCCAGCCCCACGCCCGTGCCGCCAGTCTTCCTTGAACGAGCACAGTCGCCGCGTTGGAATCGTCTGTACAC
>JBGOYQ010000164.1:0-4050 GCA_041479735.1 Anaerolineae bacterium
CGGTGAAAGATTGTTGGGTGTCTTGATCGCGATGGATTGTGTCTGCTTCAAATCAGTCGACATGCCGCTAGCCTCCCGCGTATGCCCGCGCGGATCGAGAACCGAGTTGACTCGATACCGCTTAAGTATCGCCCGGCTTGAGAAGATCGGCGAGTCAGGCGGGGACCGCGCCGTACGATGACCGGCGCGCCAGCACGCTCAGTTCGGAGCCCTTCAACAGCCCGTGCGGGCGCGAAGGCCGAGAGAGGCCTGGACCCGACCGGATGTACGGCCCGCCCCTCCGAATTTGAAGGAATCCCTTGCCCGGGTGCTTACCCCCCCGTTCGACGGCCTCAGGGTAGCTAGGGCTTCTTCGCCTGAACAGCTTCGCGCGCCTTCTCCAGATCGTCTGCGCCGATGACTAGTCGGGTCGAGGTGGCCAGGTAGGCCAGATTCAAGTTGACCCCGGCGGTCGCCAGGCGCCTGGCGACGTTTCCCAGGACTGCCGGGCGGTCTTCCACCGGGACGACCAGCACCTCGACCTCCTTGGCGACGTCGATGTGGTTGGCCTCCAACACCTGCCGGGCTTTCTTGCCGTTTTCGACCAGGATATGGACGGTCCCTTTCCCCGCTACCGTTACGCCGCAAATGCCCTCGATGTTGATGCCTGCCCGGCCGAGCGCCTCGCCCACCTTGGCCAGCGCTCCAGGGCGATCCTCTAGGATGACGGTCAGGTCTGATGGCATGATCCCCTCCTCCGCGGAATTGGCTGGCGCACTCGCAGCCCGAGTGTCCTGTCCCCAGCGTAAGGCACTTCCGACCCGGAGTCCAGTGCCAGACCCTCGTTCCAGGTCGAGACGAACGCAGCCAATCCCTTACCCGACGCGAAATCCCGCCGTGGGGCTTAGTTCGTTGAACACGCGTCCCCGCCCATAACGTGAGCTGGCTGCCGCGGCACCCATCGCGTTAGGGCGCGAGAATCACTCGGTGTGGCCTGTGCCCTGAAGAAGCGACCACGTTGGCGGGCGTGGCGACGTCCGCACGTCCTCCGGCGCTAGGATCGTACGCACTTCATGGCGCATGCGGCGCTCAGCAGCGGGAAAGGCACAACGGAACCTCCGGCTCGCTTCGGACGTCTTCAGAAGTAAGGAGACGGCAATGAAACCCATTCCCTATGCGCTGTCTTGCGTTATCCTCGCTGCGACCGTTCTCACGGGCTCCTGCAGCCGCCAAGGCCTGAATCCCCTGACTCCCGCTCTCACGCCGAGTCCCGGCGGAGGCGGCTCCAAGCCGGCTGGCGTCCAGATCGCTCGATCGGACGAACCTCGAATCCCTTCCCCGGCATCCGGGCCGGAGAACCAAAAAGCATTGGCCGAGGGCAATGCCGCCTTCGCATTCGATCTGTACCGCACGCTAAGCGGGCAAGACGGCAACCTGTTCTACTCGCCCTACAGCATCTCCATCGCCCTGGCCATGACCTACGCTGGCGCGGCCGGTGAAACGGCTAGCCAGATGGGGAGCGCGATGCATATCACGCTGTCCCAGGCCGATCTACACGCCGCCTTCAACGCGTATTCCCAGGAGCTGGAAGCGCGTGCCAAGGCGTCTCAGCAAGGCACCCCGTTCGAACTTAGCATCGCCAACTCATTGTGGGGCCAGAAGGATTTCACATTCCGTAAGGAGTTTCTCGACCTGTTGGCCGAGAACTACGGCTCCGGCATGCGCCTGGTCGATTTCGCCTCCGAGCCGGAACCGGCCCGACTGGCGATCAATCAGTGGGTGAGCGACGAAACCCACGAACGCATCAAGGACTTGATTCCCAGCGGCGCCATCGACCCGTTGACCCGCCTCGTCTTGGCGAACGCCATCTACTTCAAGGCCGGCTGGCTGCACACCTTCGCCGACAGCGCGACGGCAAGCGAGCCCTTCCATCTGCTCGACGGCTCAACGGCAACCGTTCCGATGATGCATCAGAGCGACACGTTCGCCTATGCGCAAATGGGCAACTACCGCGCGATCGAGCTGCCTTACCAAACCGGGGACCTGTCGATGCTGGTCATCCTCCCGGACGAAGGCCAGTTCAAGCCCGTCGAGGCGACGCTCGACGCGCGGATGGCCCAACAAATCACCGACAAGCTCATGCAGGGGCCGGTGATCCTGGCTCTCCCCAAGTTCACCTACGATTCGAGCTTCAGCCTTAACGCCGCACTCGAGTCTCTCGGCATGAGCGACGCCTTCGACCCGGCGCGGGCTGACTTCTCCGGGATGGACAATAGCCGCGACCTATACATTACCAATGTGCTGCACAAGGCGTTCGTGTCCGTCGACGAAAAGGGAACGGAAGCGGCCGCGGCCACGGCCGTCATCATCGGCCTGACGTCGGCGCCAGCACTGCCGCCAATCGAGTTCAAGGTCGACCGGCCTTTCATTTACCTCATCCACGACAGCCAGACCGGTAGCATTCTATTCGTCGGGAGAGTGCTCAGCCCGGCGAAGTAGCCGCACCGACTCCCAAGATGGTGTCAACCGCATCGGGCGCGGCATGGGACCAGAACGATCCTGTGCCGCGCCCGGATTCGAGCGGGATCCCCGTCCCGGGCCAAGGTAACCGATGGTCAGGAAGCAGAAGCGGCACCCCGCGATCTGGCCGTGTGCCCTTTCGATCGACTGCCGCCGATGAAGGCCACCGCTGCGCGCGCGGACAGACGGTGGCGGCGTGTAACGGCGTGATACAATCCCGCTTCCGGTCGGCCCATGGCGATCCTACAATCCCTCCGACATCGACCCTTCGCCTTGCTTTGGTCCGGGCAGACCGTCTCACGCCTGGGCGATAGCCTTTATCGCATCGCGCTCGCCTGGTGGGTCCTCGAGAAAACCGGGTCGGCCACTGCCATGGGGACGGTCATGATCGTCTCCTTCGTCCCCATGATCCTGTTCCTGCTCGTCGGCGGCGTGGTCGTCGACCGGTTGCACCGGCTGAGAGTGATGGTCGCCTCCGACCTGTTGAACGGCCTCATCGTCTCGTTAGTCGCTGCGCTAGCCTATCTGAACCTGCTTGAGATCTGGCATGTGTACGTCGCCAGCGCTGTATTCGGCCTGGTCGAGGCCTTCTTCTATCCGGCCTACACCGCTGCCGTGCCCGAGCTCACGCCGGCCGAGGCGCTCCCCAGCGCCAACTCGCTCACCAGCCTGAGCTACCAGCTGACCGGCATCATCGGGCCAGGACTCGGCGCGGTGTTGATCGCGCTGGGCGGGATGCCGATCGCCTTTGCCCTCGACGCAGCCTCGTTCTTCATCGCCGTCGCCTGCCTGCTGCCGCTAATTCGCACAACCTCTGGCCCTCCGACCCCTGGGGGGGCATCCAATCCACTGGGGGACTTGCGCGATGGCTGGAAGCTGGTGTTCGGTTCCGCCTGGCTGTGGATTTCGATCCTGCTCTTCGCCTTCTTCAACATCACCGCCGGCGGTCCGATGAACGTGGCGCTGCCCTTCCTGGTCAAAGATAGCCTGCACGCGAACGTCGGTGTTCTGGGGCTCCTCACTTCCAGCCGTTCCGCCGGCGCAACCTTGGGCACGATCTGGACCGGACGCTACTCGAGGCTCCGCAAGCGCGGCTGGATCATGTATCTCACCACCATCATGGACGGCCTGGCCGTCCTGTGCATCGGTCTTCCGATTCCCATCGCGGGGATCGCTCTGGCGGCCTTCGTCAACGGGATGGGGCTGGCTATCGGCAATCTGATCTGGGTCAACACGCTGCAGGAACTCGTCCCCAAGGAGAAGCTCGGGCGTGTGTCGAGCATCGATGCCATCGGTTCTTTCGCCTTGATGCCGGTGGGTTTTGGCGTCGCCGGCTGGCTGACCGATCGCATCGGGCCCCCGTTGGTCTTCGTTTTCGGCGGCGGGGTGACTGCGGCCCTTGCCGCGATTCCCCTGTTGCATCGGGACATCCGCAACTTGGATTGAACTCCCTGGGCGCGCCCCGCCGGCCGGAGCGCAAGCGACCCGTTGGGACTATGATTCTCGGCCGAGCCCTCGGGCCACGCCATGGAGTGGAGACAAGGCCATGAC
>JBGOYQ010000165.1:0-4040 GCA_041479735.1 Anaerolineae bacterium
CCGGATCGACCAGCCGGCACTCCGTGTCGGGCACGGGCACTCCTATGCCAGGAACCACCTTGGAGGCAAACCCCGTGATCCTCGAGAAGGAGCTCAAATTGATGGTCACAATTGTGGAGGTCTCGGTCAACCCGTAGCCTTCAGACACCGCCATCCCTGTCTTGTGCCTGATATTCTCTGCCACCTCCAGTGGCAACGGCGCGGCGCCGCTGAACAGCATCGAGTTGACGCGCTTGAGCCCGACATCTGCTAGTCGCATAAACTGCGTCGGAACGCCCGGCACCAAGAAGGGCCGGTGTTCGATCAACGCATCGGCCATTGCCTGCGTATCGCGCGGATCGGGCAGAAGGATGATCCGGAGCGCTTGCGAGGCAGCGGCCTGGGCGGCGAAACCCCCGAATACATGGAATAAGGGGATGGCCACCAGGACCGAGGCTTTCCCGGCCAGACCTTTGAGCAGTGGCTTGAGGTACCAGGCGAGTCCCTGACGCAGCGTGCAGTAGCGGTTGAAGTGGGTGAGCATGACGCCCTTCGGCACGCCCGTAGCACCGCCGGTGAATGCCAGCTCGCACAGGTCCTGATGCGGGTCGATGGCGACGGTCGGTGGTTCGTCGTCGCCTTCCTTCAGGAGTAGACGCAGGTCATGTGCACCTCTTGGCAGCACCCTGGAGACGGGCTCAAGGTCATAGCCGGCGATCGAGGAGAGGAGCAGGTGCTCAACTTCGGTCCGCTGACGAACCGCCTCGACCCGTTCCAGGAAATCCTCCCTGAAGATGATCATCCGGCTGCCCGAATCCCGCAGCTCGTGAAGCAGGCCGTCCTCGCTGCGTAGGATGCTGGTGGGCACGACCACGCCGCCGGCCTTGAGCACCGCCCAGTAGCACAGGATGTACTCGGGAGAGTTCGGAAGGTACAGGCAAACGCGATCGCCCTTCTCCACGCCCACCTTGGCGAGGGCACTCGCCAGGCGATCGGACCATCGCTTGAGCTCGTGATACTTGACGGAGCGACCCTCGAACAGGATCGCGGTCTGTGTGGGGAAAGCTGCCGCGGCCTGATCCAGCGCGTGGAAGAGAGGTGCTTCGGGGTACGGCGTCAGGCTTTGCTCGAGCTTGAATGGACCGAGCTGGTAGCTCTTGAGCCAGGGCTTGTCGGTCTCGGGCATCGAGCTTCCCTCCATCGCGCGCTCACCTCTTCCCGCGCGGACTACTGCCAGAAGTCCGCCACGAACTCCTCGAGATTCAGCTGGCGCAGCCTGTCGGCGGTAGGGATTCCCGATGCCTGGTCCCAGCCCCGGAAGTTGAAGTAGGCGTCGAGGAACGCGTCCATCGTCGGACGGTCGATGACCATGCCCGCCGCCGGTCCGCTCGGGAGCGGCTCTTCCATCAGCCGCGCCGGGAGGACATCATGCTGGCGGCGAATGCCCTCTCGCGCGCAGTACAGCCGTTCCAGGTTGTACACACGCTCACCGCCTCTGCGGAATCCCTCCACGCCCAAGTCCCAACCGGTGGCGGCCTCCAGCAAGTCGATCATCTCCTCCGCCGTCAGCCCCATCGCCATGAACTTGCACCCCCCGACGCAGTCCATGGCGGTGAGAGCGTTCTCCAGGTCGACCAGGATCTTGGCTTCGTTGGGATCGGCGACGAAAGGATCCCGAATGGCACTCTCCTCGACGATCAGAAACGGAACATCGACGAACGTGGGGCCTTGGATGTAGCCGGTCATGTGATCGCCGCCGCGGTTGGCGGTGACATACCCCAGCCCGGTGATCTTGGCGGCGCGAGGGTCGTAGGCCGGAAGCTCGAGCCCTTTGACGTGCATGGCGAAGCGCTCGCTCCCCTGCCCTAGCCGCTCGGCCATCTTCCGGCTGCCCTCAGCCAGCAGGTCTCCCACCCCCTCGCGCCGGGCGATCTTCTCGACCAGGTCGACGATGACATCGGCGTCGCCGAAGCGGATCTCCGTGCCACCGGTGTCGCGGGGAGTCAGGATACCGCGCGCAAAGCACTCCATGGCGAAGGCGATGGTGGCGCCGGCGCTGATCGTATCCAGCCCAAGCTCGTTGCAGCGATAGTTGGCCATCGCGATGGCGTTGAGATCGGCGACACCGCACATCGCCCCGAAAGTATCGGTCGTCTCGTACTCGGGGCCCTCGCCCTTGTGTCCCGCCCACTTGCCGTCGCGGATCTCAGTGCCTCGGCCACAGGCAACCGGGCAGGCGAAGCAGCGGACGCCTTCGACCAGGATCTTCTCGGTCATCGCCGCGCCATTGACCTGCTCGATCCCGTCGAAGCGGCCCTCCTGCCAGTTACGGGTGGGATAGCCGCCGCGCACGTTGACCATATCGGCCAGCATGTTCGTGCCATAGGTCTCGAAAGCCACCTTGAGCAGCGACTCGTCGAGCAGGGCGCGCTGCCGGTCCACCGCCATGCGGAATCGCGCCACGTCCGCCAGTGGGACGGGCTGCTTGCCGGTGCAGGCGATAGCCTTCACGCGCTTCGATCCCATCACCGCGCCCAGGCCGCAGCGTCCTGCGGCGCGGTGCTTGTTGTTCATGATCGAGGCGAATCGCACCAGGTTCTCACCAGCAGGGCCGATGCAGGCGACGTTCAACGATGGGTCGATCTGTCCGACGAGGGCGTCTTCCGTCTCCGGAACAGACTTTCCCCACAACTGCTCTGCCTCACGCAACTCGCCCTTGCCATCGTGGATGAACAGGTAGACCGGCCGGGGAGAGATGCCTTCGAAGATCACGCCGTCGACCCCGGCGAACTTCATCGCCGGGCCGAACGATCCTCCGGAGTTGGCTTGACCCCAGATCCCGGTCAGTGGTGACTTGGCCACGACGGAGTACCGCGAGGCGCTGGCCGAGGTCGTGCCCGTCAGTGGACCGGTCATGAAGATCAAGTGGTTTGCGGGGCCGAGCGGGTCGGATCCTTTCGGGACCTCCTGGTAGTGGTAGCGGGTGGCCAGCCCCGCCCCGCCCAGGAACGCCTGAGCCCAATCCAGGCGGGTCTGCTCCTCGGTGACACGGCCTTGGTCGAGGTTTACGCGCAGCAGCGTGCCGGTGAATCCGTGGGACATCGGGACCTCCCACATTGGCTGGGTCGCGCGGGGATGAGAGTGGTCTGTAGACCCGGATGGAAGAGCCAGAAGCGCAGCCCAGGGCCGGGGCGAGGTGGGAAGTAGCGCGGGGCACACCGGCGTGAGAGGCGCGTCGCGGGTTGATTGCATTATGGGGCACAAATGACCTCTGGGCAAGGGGGGTGTCCACGTTCAATACCTTCTGAGACACAGATGCTGTCGGGGCCAGTTTGGGGAATCACTCCTGAAGACGCCCGCCTGCCGGCAGGCACGGCATGAGTCGGCACCGTGGGGACCTGCGGCCAGATGGGAGGCGGAGGGTGGATACGGTGGTCGGGGCGACCCGGAGGCGCCGCGGCGCGCGTACACTCCACCGCCATGGTCTACACCGGCTCTTCACGCACACCGGATCGGACGGCTCGTCCGTCCGCAATCGCGTCGAGGCGCAGGGCTATGCCTGGTCATAGATCAGGGAGAACCACTTCGTGACCGGCGACACCGAAAACGGGGCCCAGGCAGCCTTGGCTGGTGAATGAACAGCCCACGTCACCACAACCACTTGCTTAGCCCGAACGACACGCAGGCTGGCTTGAACACAAGTGCGATGCCATCAGCGATTACGGCGGCTACTTCGCCGTGGTGTTTGCCCGGCCGGGGTGAGCAGACAACGCGTCAGCCGTGGTGCCGGACGTCTCACTTACCCTGTATGCGGCCTTCCAATCCCGCTCCCCAGGAGAGAGGCGAACCGCCGACCCCCTATCGGGTGCGATTCTTGAGCTCGTGCCATCGGGCCAGGGCTCTTGTGACAGTCGGCCCCACAGTCGGACAGATCCGTCCAGCGGCAAGGGCCACTCGGCGCAGATAGGCCGCCCGGTCACGCCTCGGTCGTCAGGCGGAGATCAGTCTTCCCTGATGACGTAGTGCTAGCCCACGACCGTCTTGCTGCGCGCATGCAGCTC
>JBGOYQ010000166.1:0-4025 GCA_041479735.1 Anaerolineae bacterium
ATCGTGCTGTTGGAAGACGGCCGGCGGGCCGAGTTCCTCAAGCATGAGGTGCAACCCTACGAGGAGCTCAAGGCTTTGGAATCCAAGTCCCAGGCACCGTGCGACAAGCACGAGAACGGGGAGTGCGATTGCGGGAAGGAGCGCTCGGAATGACCAACGCCGCACGACCGCCCGACAACCATCCGGGACGGATCCTGGTCGTGCTCGCCCACCCAGACGACCCGGATTTCTTCTGCGGCGGATCAATCGCCCGCTGGGCCGATGAGGGCAGCAGCATCCACTACTGCCTGCTGACGCGGGGGGACAAGGGGTCGGACGAAGTCGACGCCGATCCGGCTGCTCTGGCCCGAACCCGTGAGGCCGAGCAACGGGCCGCGGCCGAAGCGCTTGGCGTCTGCGAGGTACGATTCCTGGATCACCCCGACGGCTACGTGGTGCCCGACCTGGCGATGCGCAAAGAGGTCGTGCGCGTCATCCGGCAGATCCAGCCGGATACCCTGGTAACCTGCGACCCGACCAACTACTTTCCCAACGACCGCTACATCAACCATCCCGACCACCGGGCCGCGGGACAAGTGGCACTGGACGCAGTCTTCCCGGCTGCCGGTTCGGGCATGTTCTTCCCTGAACTCGCCCGGGACGAAGGGTTGCAACCGCACAAGGTGCGCCAGGTATACGTCTCCATGGCCGAGCACCCGAACACGGCCATCGATGTCACCGCCTATGTCGACCGCAAAGTGGCCGCGCTGCGCCGGCACGTGTCCCAAATCGGCGATCCGGATAAGCTCGAGGCACGCATTCGCGAACGGCTCCTCGACCCGCAGAGTCCTCCAGGACAACCCCGCTATTTCGAACGTTTCCGACTGATCGACATGTCGCGTTAGAAAGGCCTGCCGGTGGACGTTTCGGTTTTTCGCACCGAGGCGGAAGCGCTGTCGAATGAGTTGATCGGCTGGCGCCGCGATTTCCATCAGCACCCCGAGCTCGGTTTCCACGAGCAGCGGACGGCAGGCGTCATTGCCGGCGCCCTCACCAGCCTGGGGATGGAGGTTCGCACCGGAATCGCCGAGACCGGGGTGGTGGCTGTCCTTGAGGGGAATCAGCCGGGACCGACCATCCTGCTTCGCTTCGACATGGATGCGCTGCCGATCCAGGAGGCGACCGGCGCGACATACGCCTCCGTTCAGCCTGGGGTGATGCATGCGTGCGGACATGACGGGCACGTCGCCGTCGGCCTCGGCACGGCCCGCCTGCTCCAGCGGCACCAGTCCGAGCTCGCCGGCCGCGTGCTGTTCGTCTTTCAGCCGGCGGAGGAGGGGCTCGGGGGCGCGGCGCGAATGATCGCCGACGGCGTGCTGGAGAGGCCGCGTCCCGACCGCGCACTGGCAATGCATCTGTGGAACATGCGGCCCGTCGGGTGGGTCAGTTCCCCGGCCGGCCCGGTTATGGCCGCAGCCGACATCCTCGAGATGACGATCCGCGGTCGGGGAGGCCATGGCGCCGCGCCTCATCAGACGATCGACCCGATCGTGGCAGCGGCGCAAGTCGTCACCGCGCTGCAGTCGATCGTCGCTCGGAATCTCGACCCACGCGCGGCGGCCGTGGTGTCGGTGACGCAGATCACCGCCGGCGAGGCCTTCAACGTCATCCCGTCGCAGGCGCTGTTGCGAGGGACGATCCGCACCTTTGAGCCCGAGGTGCGTGAGCGGATCCTGACTCGCATCGAAGCTATCGCTCGCGGCGTCGCCGAGGGCATGGACTGCCAGGCCGTCGTGGAGGTGCGGGTGCTCACGCCGGCCGTGGTCAACGATGCTGCCGTCGCCGCCCGAGTTGCCGAACTCGCTCGATGCCTCCTGCCCGGAGGCGAAGTCGATGACAGCGAGCGATCGATGGTCTCGGAAGACATGGCCTATTTTCTGCAGGCGGTGCCCGGCGCGTTCGTCTTCATCGGTTCGGGCAACCCGGCGCGCGGTCTGGACGCCCCTCACCACAGCCCGAGGTTCGATTTCGATGAGCGCGCCTTGCCTGAGGCCGTGGCGCTGCTGGCGGCTACGACATGGGACTTGCTGGAACGGCCGTGACCTCGCCGGCGTCCGTCTTCAGACGGCCGGGCGGAGAGGGTTGGCTGTGGCTGGTCGGGAGCCTCCGGGTGCCCGAGGCAAGTCTGGCAGCTTCGCTGGCCGAGATCGAGAAGACCATCGGGCGACCTCGCCGGGCGATCATCCTAACCGCGTCGGCCTCCGGCTCGGACACGGAGCATATGGACTTGGGCCACCTGCGACGCTGGGTCGGGGCTGAAGCGCCGGTCCACGCGTTGGACGAGCCGGCGTTCCCTGATCTGGCTGCATTCGAGATGGCGATCCTGCTCGGCGATAACCTCGATGCCTGGCTGGATGTGTTCAGCGACACCGAAGCCGAGGACGCGCTGCTCGAAGCGCTTGGGAGGGGCACGCATGTGTTGGTCGCCGGTGCGGCGGCAGAAGCCATCGGTTCGTGGGCCTGGTCGCCGCGCGGCGATGAGTACGTCGGCGCGCTTGGCTGGCTCCCCGGCGCTATTCTTGTAGCGGGGAAGGCTGCGACCGGCGATTGGGGGCCCTCACGCTCCGTCCTGGCAAGGCGTCGAAGGGCGTATGCGCTTGCCGTCCCCCCTGGCGACGTGGTCGGGCTCGGGCCGCGCGGGGAGGTCCGCCTATGGGGTGAGCCCGCACCTAGAGTCCTCCTTGGGCTTGGCTGGAAGTAAGCCGACGCGCCCACAGCCCGCCGACCGCTATCGCGGGCGTGCCCTTGACGACATGACTATTGCGGCCTAAAATCTCCCTATTGCACTCGAGGGACTGCTATGCTTGCGGGTCTGCGTACAGTGTTCATGGCCACGATCGGGACGGCGCTGGCCGGTGCGATCATTGGCGTGCTGCTCGGCGCCCTTCTCGACAACTACCTCCTTTGGACCGGGTTGTTGGCGGGTGCGGGTGCCTGTATGGGCCTGGCCTTCGCCTACGGGTTCCTCCCCGAGCGCTAAGCGCCATTCCTCCACGCCAACCGACATCGGGCAATGACGCTCGGCGCGTTGTCCTTGCTTCCCGGTGGCGCCTTCAACATGTAAGTGGGCCCGGCATGATGGAAATCAGCCTTCGCCGACGCCCGGCTGACCCTGCATTTGTGGCCTATTCATTCCCCTGAACTAGAAAGCCCAAAGCTTGCCAACCGAGTGAATGCCGATATACTACTCACGACCAGAGTATTCAGGCCGCGACTATGCCAAAATCAAGAGCCGAGACTGGCGCGACGGTCGAGAAGGCCTTGCTCGCCTTCCTGCACTTCCAGCCCATGCATGGCTATGAACTCCATCATCAGATGGGCGAGCCCGGGGGCCCGGGCGAAGTCTTGGAGCTGAAGCAGGGTCAACTCTACGGATTGCTGTCGCGGCTGGAGACGGCAGGGTTGGTCGAGGCCGAGAAGATGCGCCAGGGCAGCCGTCCGCCTCGCAAGGTCTTCCGCTTGACCCCGGTCGGCGAGCAAGCCTTCCGATCGTGGGTCGAGGCGCCCGTCAGGCACGCGCGCTTGGTCCGGCAGGATTTCCTGATCAAGTTGTACTTCGCCCGTCTCGAGTCAACAGACGTCGCCTTGCGTTTGATCCGGGCCCAAAAGTCGGTCTGCAACGCCTGGCTCGATGCCAATCGAGCGACCTTGTCAGACGTCTCGGCCGGAGCCTACGACCAAATGGTGCACGAGTTTCGCGCTGGGCAGATCCAAGCCATACTCGACTGGCTGGACCGCTGCGCCCAGGCGGAGGCAGGCCGTCTGCGGACCGCGCAGGATCGACGTGGCTAAGATCGGCCGGTTTGTCTGCTTGGGCTTGATCGCGACCGCCGCGGCCTGCTCGCCGTTGGGGATCGCGCCGCGGAGCTCCCCGCAGCGCAAGGACCTGGTTGTCATGGCAGCCGCCTCATTGAGTGAGGCGTTCACGCAACTGGGCAACCGCTTCGAGGCCGCGCGCCCTTCAGTTCACGTCGTCCTCAACTTTG
>JBGOYQ010000167.1:0-4010 GCA_041479735.1 Anaerolineae bacterium
GTTCCTGGAGTCAAGGGTTCGCAGACGTGGTGGTTGGAGCAATGCCCCAACCAGCACGATTAAGATCACTCCTCACACTCATGTTGGTCTGCCGTATACCGCAAGACGTAACTGGCGCGCCGAGTGAACGAGAGACCGTGGCCGGCGTGGTCAAGAGGCCGGCTTCAAGGGGGGCATGGGTCGCAGGCTGGGGAAGCGACTCCAGCTTGCTGACGTTTAAGTTGAGAATGAGTGTGCCGGGGCTGTGCGACGAGGACGCAGCGGTCCGCCCCTTGGCATGTCGTCGTCGCCCCCCCGCGAAGGAAGGGAGGCGCGCGGCTCAGCGCGGGCGGTCTGCTAGCCGAGGCGTTCGGCGGCCGGCAAGGCTTGAGGGACGACGGCCGTCATGCGCGCCCGTACCTGATCCCATGTCCGGCAAAAGGCACATTGCCCCGGTGCGGAGGTCGGCTGTCCGCAAGTCGGGCACGCGTGAAGCTCGGCCGCGGTTCCGTCATCGGGCACTGCGAACAGGCCGTCATCCTTGGCCTTAAGGAACGACAGGTAGAAGGAGAGCTTCGTTCCGGGGCGTTCGGCTTCCATCTGGTTCAGGATGTCCTTGTAGTACAGCGTGGTCGCACCGGTCGCGTGCGGACACTCCTCATACACGTAATCGATGCCTCGCATCAGCGCGTAGGCCGCGCTCTCCCGTTCGTAGATTCGGCAGAACGGCTTCACCTTGCGCACGAGACCGTCGCGCCCGTCAAGCACCGGCCCCTGTCGCCGGAGGTAGCCATGCGACCAACTCAATGTGTTGCCAAACAGCACGGCGGCTTCGTCATCCAGATTGTGGCCGGTAGCCAGGACGGAGTAGCCGTGGTCGCGGGCGATTCGGTTCATCACGTGTCGTTTGGTAAGGCCGCACACGGAGCAGGGTTTCCCTTGGCCGCGGTGGGTGAGCTGAGCCGCCATCGGAATCGGGGCGCCCAGTGTCCCCGGCACGTCAACGACGTTCAGGCTCAGCCCGTGGTCCGCAGCGAACGACTCGGCCTTGGCCTGGGAAGCTGCCGAGTAGCCGATGCCGCCGTCGATCCCGAGCGCGATGTACAGCCCGTCGGCCTGGTATCCAAGCCGGACGAGGACATCCCATAGGCTCAACGAGTCCTTGCCGCCCGACACGGCAACGAGGATGCGATCATCCCGGGTGAACATCTGGTATTTCTCGATGAAACGCTGGGTCTGTTCCGGTAGCCATTCGAGGAAATGCTCGCGGCAGAGCGCCAGTTTGTGCTGACGCATGTTGATCGCCGCCTTGTCGCCGCACTTCCTGCATTTCATGGGATGCTCATTCCGGTGTCAGTCGCCGGCACAAGGGGCGCCGCCGGAAATGACGGCTACCAGTTTGATGCTGTCGTCCTCGCGCAGGATTTCGTCATCGGTCAGGAGTTCCCCGTCGCGCGTCGGCAGGACGGTGTCGGGATTGATCTTCACCTGGAGCAGGGCGTGACGAATTGTCATACCCGCCCGCACCTCGTATTCCTGGCCTCGAAGCGTCAACCTGGCCGGCATGTTTCCCTCAGCCCGATGATTGTAACGCATGGCGGAATCGGGCGTCAATGTGGACTCGGCGAGTTGGAATTCCCGAGCGCCAAGCTCACTGCCAGCCTATGCACGCCGGCGAAGGACAAATCGTTGCGTCGACCGCCGCGGCTCGCCCTTCGCCGAAGCAACCTCGCGGCTGAGTCAGCGAACAGGAGGCGGGTGGACGTGCGAGGGCGCATGATACGATTCTCCGGGCTTCGATTGATGATCGATGGCCTCAGTCCGCGGCCTCTTGAAGCTGCATGGCGCGGAACGCGGCCAAGGCGACCTCGATCATCGCTTGATCCGGCTCGCGCGTCGTGAGCGCTTGCATGGCGAGGTTCGGCGCCAGCAGAGGCTTCATCCAGGGCGAGGATGAGAATCGTCCTGTGAGCCGGATGTATTCGTACGCCACGCCAGCTAGGAGGGGCACGAGGAGTAGGCGGCTTATCAGACGGGGCACGAGCGCCAGCGGGCCCAACAGGCTGAAGACCACTACCGAGAACACGACGACAGTCAGAAGGAACGCCGTCCCGCAGCGGGCGTGTTCACGTGGGAAGGTCGCGACCTGGGACGCTACCAGGTCAGAGCCGGCTTCAAACGCGTTGATCGTCTTGTGTTCGGCACCGTGGTAGGCGAACACACGGCTCACGTCCGGTAGCCGGCCGACGAAAGCGATATAGGCGATGACCAGCACAAGGCGGATCAAGCCTTCCAACAAGTTGCCCCACCACGCGCTCCATCCGAGGCTGCGTTCGATCGCCGCCCCCGCAACTGTCGGGAGCAGCAGGAACAGCCCGAGTGCGACGGCGACCGACGCCAGGACCGTCAGCGTCATGCCCTTCGAATCGATCTGCTCCCCTTCTCCGAGCTGAATATTGGCGGAGAAGGTCATTGCCCGCATGCCGAGAACGAGCGAATCCCACAGGATGAACAGCCCGCGCACGAACGGCAGTCGGGCCCAACGGCGGCGATAGGCCTTCGCCAACGGTCGGACGTCGACGACGATGGACTGGTCGGGGGCCCGAACGGCGACGGCGCAGGCGCGGCTGCCGCGCATCATGACGCCCTCGATGACGGCTTGACCGCCGTAGGACGGTAGCTTCTCGTGGGAGGGACCAGGCATGATGGTCAGCTGCCGTAATCGAACAAGAATCGGATGTAGGTTTCGATGCCCCGGTAGAACGTAGGCAGGTGCTGCTTCTCGTTGGGAGCGTGCAGGTTGTCGTCCGGCAGCCCGAACCCGACGAGGAGCGTGTCGACGCCGAGGATCTCCTGGATCTCGCCGACAATGGCGATACTACCACCCTGGCGGGTGAACACCGGTGCCTTCCCCCATACGGCTTGCATGGAGCGGCTGGCGGCCCGCACGGCCGGAGAATCTCGTTCGACGATCGCCGGTTGGCAACGCGAGTGTTCGAGTAGCTCCCACGTGACCGTTGGGGGAAGATGCGACTTCACGTACGCCTCAAACGAGTCACGGATCTCCTGCGGTTCCTGGTCGGAGACGAGTCGCATCGATATCTTGGCCATCGCCCGGGACGGGAGGACTGTTTTCGAGCCCTCTCCGGTGAAGCCGCTCAGCAGTCCGTTGACGTCCAGCGTGGGCCGGGCGGTGGCGCGCTCGGTGGCCGTATAGCCGTGCTCGCCGTGAAGCGCCTGCGCGCCGGTCTGACCGAGCCACCAGCTGTCGGGCTCAGACACCCGTGCCAGATCGGCTCGCTCCTCGGGGGAGAGTTCGCGAACCCGATCGTAGAACCCCGGTAGCGTCACGCGCCCGTCGGCGCCGCGCATCCCGGCGATCAATTGACACAGGGCGTTAGCCGGGTTATCGACTGCGCCGCCGAATGTACCCGAGTGCAGGTCGGCCGAAGGGCCTTGAAGCCGCAACTCCAAGTACAGGAGCCCGCGCAGCGCGTAGGTAATGGACGGCTGGTCGGGCGAGTAGATGCTCGAGTCCCCATTCAGGCATAGGTCGGCGCGGAACAGGTTCTCGTGTTGCCGGATGAACGCGGCCAGGTGCGGCGAGCCTATCTCCTCCTCGCCTTCTGCCAGGAACTTCAGGTTGACCGGCAGGGTGCCGTTACGCGTGATGGATTCGATCGCCTTGAGGAAGCCCACCATCTGCCCCTTCATATCCGAGGCCCCGCGGCCGTAGGCGTTGTCGCCGCAGACCTGCAGGTCGAACGGGTCGGTCTTCCACAGGTCGAGGGGATCCGTCGGCTGGACGTCGTAGTGGCCGTAATACAGAAGCGTCGGCTTCGAGGCGCCGGCCTTGAGCCATTCGCCGACAACGACCGGGTGGCCGGCGGACGGCATGATCTCGACCGACTCGAACCCGAAACTCTTCAACTGGGCGGCAATCCATTCCGCCGCGCGCTGCATGTCCTGCCTGCGCTCCGAAAGCGTGGAGATGGACGGGATGTCGACGAGCGCCTTCAGGTCCTGGAGAA
>JBGOYQ010000168.1:0-4010 GCA_041479735.1 Anaerolineae bacterium
GATGAGAGGGTCGACTGGTTCGTCCAGCCATCACGGTGGGAGGGGACGCCTCAGAACCTCGAGCCGGACAAGTGCGATGAGCTGCGATGGGCGGATCCGGAGCACCTGCCCGAGAACGTGATCCCATACGTCCGGCGGGCGCTAGAGAATGCACGGCTGGGCCGCTGGTTCGACAGCTACGGGTGGTGAGCCGTCCGTAGGCCTGACCCGTGACGCCCCATGGAAGCAGGGTCACCAGACGCGGCCGACGGTTCCCCAGGGCCGGGGCGGACCTGGTCCCCGCGGTTTGCGTGTGGACAAACGCCGATGGCTATGGGAGAATCCCTCCCAGCACGATCCTGCGTGGAGGCGACATGAGCAAACGGAATGAGATGCGCGAGAGACGCCAGCGCCAGCGCCGGCGACAGACGATCACCGTGATCCTGATCGTCGTGGGGGCTGCCCTGATCATCACCGCCTTGCTGATCTGGCCGAGCTTGCAGCCGGTCGGCGCCATTGCGACGGCCTCTCCGTATTCCTTCCCGGCTCAAAGCGGGCAGGCCATGGGCGATCCGAACGCGCCGGTCAAGATGGAGGAGTTTTCGGATTTCCAGTGCCCGTATTGCCGCCAATTCCACAATGATACCTTCAGGCGGATCATCGACACCTACGTGCGGACGGGGAAGGTCTATTTCATCTTCCGCAATTTCCCGATCGTTGACCGCACGACCGCCGCCCAAGAGTCCCACACCGCGGCCGACGCGGCGGTGTGCGCCGGTCAGCAAAGTAAGTTCTACGAGTATCACGACCTGCTGTTCGCCAATCAGAACGGGGAGAACATCGGGGACTTCACCGTCAAGCGCGTCCAGTCCATGGCCAAGACCCTTGGCCTCGATACTGCCAAGTTCAACACCTGCCTGAGCGATAGCGCCACGGCCAACTCTGTCGCGCAGGACTACGCCGCCGGTGTTAAGGCGGGGATCGACTCGACGCCCAGTTTTCTGGTCAACGGCAAGGTGGTTGCAGGCGCGCTGCCGTTCGAGCAATTCCAGGCGGCGATCGACGCCGCGCTGGCGGCACCCAAGTAGCCTCGAAAGCAGGTTTCACACGCGGCCGCCCGTTTCCGGGCGGCCGCCTTCTTGATCCTTCCTTCGACGCCCAGCCCCGTCGGAGCGTGTGGAAAAGAGTGGTCCCGCGGTACACATGCCATTCTTGCCCAACCTGCTAACGCCAAAGGCTGTGCAGCCATGTGGCGACGGGCGATTGAAGCCAAACGAGGAGCGGCGTGGCCAGCAGACTCGGCAGCAGGTTGCCCACGCGGATTGGCTTGATCGACAACAGGCTGCTGATCGCCAGCCCGAGGAGCAGCAGCCCGCCGACCGCGGTCATCTCGGCGATCATAGGCGCGGTCAAGATCGCCTGCGCCTGGCCCGCCAGCAGGCTGATCCCTCCCTGGTAGATCAGGATGACCAGGACCGAGAACAACACTCCAAGGCCAAGCGTTGAACTCAGCGCCAGCGCAGCGAATCCATCCAACACGGCCTTGATCGCCAGCAAGCTGTAGTCGCCCGAAAGGCCGTCCTGGATCGAACCCAAGATCGTCATCGGCCCGACGCAGAACAGCAGGCTGGCCATGAGGAAGCCGCGGACAAAGCGCCCGCTCCCCTCCTCGGTCTTGTCACCTCCCACGAACCGGGCCTCGAGCCTTGCGCCGAGCCACTGCAACCCATCTTCGATCCGCCACCACTCACCCAGCAATCCGCCGATCAGAAGACCGCCTAGCGCAAGTATCGGGTTCTGGGTTTGCAGGAACATGCGCAGTCCGAGCGCCAGGGTGAACAGGCCAAGGGCTGCGACGATCGTCTGCCGCAACCGCTCCGGCAGCCGGGCGCCAAACACCAAGCCGAGCACTCCACCAGCCACCACGGCGGCGATGTTGATCAATGTCCCGGTCATGAATCGTTCGATTTGGCCAACCGCGGCCGCTCGACTCCCGCCTGGCGGTTCTCAAGCAGCTCAAGGACGAAGCACAGCGAGGACAGACGATTGAGGTAGCTGAGGAGGTCCGGGTTCTCCAGTTCACCCTCAGTCCGCAACCGGGCGATCAGCCGCTCGGCGCGACGGACGATGGTGCGCGCCAGATCGAAGGCGGCCCCCGCCGGCGAATCGCCCGGCACCACGAACTCGGAAGGGAGCTCGATCTGTCGGCCGAAGCCCTCGATTTGGTCTTCCAGCCAGCGAACCCTGGAGCCGTCGACCACCCGGAACCGCGTCGAGGTCTCTTTCGGCGATGCAATCTCGGCCATCAGATGGTACAGGTCCCGCTGGACCTGGATGACGGCCTCGGCGACTGCTGGCGTCCCGGCCAGGGAACGCGCCACGCCCAGGGCTGCCGAAGCCTCGTCGACCGTGCCGCACGCCTCGGGTCGCGGGGCGAACTTCGGGATGCGGCCTTCGCCCAGCCATCCGGTCGTGCCGTCATCGCCTTTGCCGGTGTAGTAGGTCGGCATGCGGGCGATTATAGCCGTATTGGCTATCGGCCGATTCGGCGTATACTCCCGGCCGCGCTTGGTCGCAGAGAGTCAGGGGGAACGCATGCTCAGGCGCAGTGCGACTTTCGTGTTTGGTTTGCTGACCGGCTTGTTCGCAGCCGGGTTGCTGTACCTGCTGGTCTCCAAGCCCCGCGGACAGCCTGTTCAGCTAGGGCCCGTCCCCACCCCGCTACCCTTGCGAGTGCACGTTTCCGGAGCGGTGCTGCACCCGGGTGTGTTCGAACTGCCTCCGGGGTCGATCGTCAAGCAGGCGATCGAAGCCGCCGGCGGACCTTCCCCGCAAGCCTCGCTTGAGCGCCTCAACCAGGCGGCGATGGTGCAGGAAGGGCAACTCATCACCATCCCCACGCTGGTGCCGACCCCAAGCGGGACCGCTCTCCCCGCGAGCGCCCCGGCTAGCGATCCATCGCTGGTCAACATCAACCTGGCCGACGCGCCCGAGCTGGACCGTCTTCCGGGCATCGGTCCGGCACTGGCCCAGGAGATCGTACGCTATCGCGAGGCCAACGGCCCATTCACCCAGGTGGACGACCTAATGAATGTCCCCGGCATCGGTCCGGCCAAGCTGGCACAGGTCCGCGACCTGGTCTCCGTTCAGTGATGTGGCTCGATCGGCGGCGCCGGATTGGCCGAGTCCCCGCGGGAATGTATAATGCCGCCGATGCCCGAGCTGCCAGAGGTCGAGACCATCGTTCGACATTTGCGGGATGGGTGGGACGGCGCGCCGCCCATGCCCGGCCTCCTGATCGAAGGCGTGACGCTCCATTGGCCCCGCCACGTCGGATCGCCATCCCCGGGTGAGTTCCGGAGGAGGATCAAGGGCCGGCGCGTGACCGATGTGCGTCGTCGGGGCAAATACCTGGTGTTCCCATTGGACTCCGGGACGCTCATCATGCACTTGAAGATGAGCGGCGATCTCCGCGTCGCCCAGAAGGCGTCTCCGCCGGATCCGTTCGAAAGGACGACGTTTCATCTGAGCGGTGACTGGGAGATGCGTTTCAGTGACGCCCGCAAATTCGGGAAGATCTACCTCGTGCGTGACCCCGAATCGATCTTGGGGCCGTTGGGCCCAGAGCCGCTCGACCGCCGCTTTACGCCCAACCTGCTCGCCCGGCGGCTGCACGACCGCCATCGCTTGCTGAAGCCGCTACTCCTCGATCAGACCTTCGTCGCTGGGCTTGGCAACATCTACGCGGACGAATCGCTGCACCGGGCGGGCCTGCATCCGTTGCGCCAGAGCGACTCACTTGCACCCGGTGAGGTCCGTGCGTTGTGGAGAGGGCTGCGGGCCTCGCTTCGACACGGGCTGCGGTCGAACGGCGCCAGCATCGACTGGGTGTACCGGGGTGGTAATTTCCAAAACCACTTCCGGGTCTATCAGCGGACCGATGAGCCTTGTCCCACGTGCGGGACCCCGATCCGCCGCATCGTCGTCGGACAACGTGGGACCCACTATTGCCCGTCATGCCAACCGGAGCC
>JBGOYQ010000169.1:0-4004 GCA_041479735.1 Anaerolineae bacterium
ACTCCGGTGCTGATGTTGTTGATCGGGTTGCGGACTTCGTGGGCGAAGATGGCACTGACCTCGCCCAAGAGCGCTCGTTGGGCGAGCACTTCGGTCTGGTCTGCGATCGCCTGCCGCTCGGATCGATCCGAAAGCACTACCAGCAAGCGTGATCGACCCGGGCCGATGGGCGCGGCGCGCAGCTGGGCCGGAAAGGGCGTGCCGTCGCGGTGGTGGAATGTCAGGCCAGATTGCTCGGCCCGCCGCTCATGCCCCCGAGCGTCGAGCAGGGTCGCCAGGACATCGGTCGGGCCGACCAAGACGTCTTGGACGGCCAGGCCGATCATCTCCTTGTCCTGATAGCCGAGCAGGGCGGCGGCTGGCGCGTTGGCGCGCACGACGCGCAGGTCAGGATCGAGCACCAGGATGCCTTCGGAGACCGCGCCCGACTGAACCCGCAATTCGGCTTCCAGATCATCCAGGCCTTGCTGCAACGTCGCCAGCGATGCCGAGCGGACGCCGAGCAAGACTGCTTCATGGCACAGGTTGGCGATAAGCGACATCAAGGCATCCGCCTCGGCGGGCACCTGATCCTGCTCGTGCCAACCGGCTACGAGGACGCCGATCCATGCGATCGGGGAGCCGAGAGGCGCGCTGCGCAGGGCGTTCAAGCCGGAGGCCCTGGCGGCCTTGTGCAATGGGTGCTCCGGCCTCTGCCCGAGGGCCCAGCTGGATGGGCGCTGGAGAGGATCGAGGGCCGTCGAGGGCAGGCTGGAAGGAAACTCCTCCGGCAGCAAGCCCTCCAGGGTGTAGTCCGGAGCCGCAGCAGAGACACGGTATAGACCGACCGAGTCGGCCGAGAGGAGTGCGCGTGCATGGTTCAGGATGGAAGGCAAGGGAGGGGAGGTGGTATCAAGCAGCGCAGCCGTCGCTTCCGCCATCGTCTGAAGCAGCCTGCCCTGCGTCCGAGCACGATCGTCTTGCTCGAGCCGCTCGCGCGACAGCCGCGCCTTGACCAGAATTGCCGCGCGGGGTGAGCCCACGCCGTAGCCTGACAGATCGACAAGCAGGATCTCGCCCTGGCGTGGCTTGAGCGCCGTTTGCTCGAGCCTGAGCTCTGGGCCTTCCCAAGGGGATGTGAGTTGTGCCAGGGTACTTTCGCCGGGGACGCCAGGAAAAAGGTCGCCGGGGGAGAGGTTTTCGACCTCAGCTCGCCCGTAACCGGACAGGAGCAAGAACGCGTGGTTGCATGCGAGCAGACTGTCGGCGTTGTTGTTGAGGACAAACACGGCCTCGCCCAGCGAGTCGGCCAGAACCCGGAAGAGGTCCCGCGAAGGATCGGGTCGAAACAGGCGGGCAATCGGGTTGGCTGGCTGGGCGTTGGTCGGCAATGGCTACACTCGGACGGCGATCGGGTCCCGCTTGCGATGTCGCAATCGAGCCGGCAGGATGCCCTCGATCGATCGGTACTTGGCCACAGTGCGGCGGGCGACCCGAATGCCATCCCGTTTCAACAACGAGACGATCTCGTCGTCGGTCAGGGGCCGCGATTCGTCCGTCGTGATCTCCTTGATGCGATCGCGGACGGAAAGGCTGCGGTCGAAGAAGCGATCGAGCGGGATGATCCGGCCATCGGGCAACGCCACTGACTTGTGGGACACGGCCCGGGAAATGGTCGACTCATGCACGCCGATTTCGACCGCCAGCCGGGCACGCGTCATCGGGGACAGGTGTCGATCTCCGTGCAGAATAAAGCCGCGTTGCTCACGGACGAGAATCTGCATCAGCCGCCGCATGGTGTTGTTGCGTTGCTGCAAGCATTTGACGAACAGGGCGGCGCGCTCGAGGTGCTTGGCCCACTCATCCGACGGCTCCTCCTGCGCTACGGGCGTGACCTGGCGAAAGAGCGGATTCACGCGCAGCCAGCCGGTGAAGGGGGCGAAGATCTCGACCATGAGTGGATCGTCGCCGTCGCCCGCGGAGCGTGAGATCTGGATGTCCGGGTTGTGGTAGACGTTGGGGTCGTCGCCTTGCGCTTGACGACCCGAGCCCCAGTAGGTGCGGCCCGGATACGGGTTGAGGTTATCGTGGATGAACGTGGCCGCCTGCCGCACGCGGCTGGGTGGGACGCCAAGCATCTCTGCGATGCGGTCGAACTCACGCCGACCGAGCTCGGCGAACGCCTCCGTCAAAATGCGCCGTGCCAGCTGGATGATGGCCGAGTCAGGGTCGTGCAGGTCCAACTGTGCCATCAGTGCCTGGCGCGGTCCGGCGGTCCCCAGCCCGGCCGGATCGGCGTGCGAAATTAAGCCGAGGACATGCTCGACCTGGCTGAGGGTTGACTGGGTTGCCCGGGCAATGAGTGCCGGTGCATCCTGCAAGAAACCATCTTCGTCGAGGCTGGACAGGACGTAGGCCGCCAGGCGCCGTTCGGACGGTTCGAGTTCGGCTGCCAGCTGTTGCAGCACGTGGATGGGCAGGTCCTCGGGGGCCGCCGGCTCGCGCTCCGCCGGCCGATCGCCGCCGGACGCAGTGTGTGCGCCCATGCGAGATTCGCGCGGCGACAAGAAGACGATCGGCTCGCCCTGAGCTTGCTGTTGGCTGCATGCCGGACAGGGTCCGGAAGGAGGGAGATGACGGTGGCATCCGGGGCAAACTCGGTCCTCGGTTAGCTCAAGGGCTGGATTGGCGGCAAGCTCGGCCAGGATGCGGTCATGCAGCTCCTGGTTGGACAGCGTCAAGAGGCTCATGGTCTGAGCCAGATGGGCCGTTGTGAGCGGGCGGAGGGAGTGATCCTGAACCTGGAGCATGGGTCGCCTCGAGGCCGGAGTATACAAGATGGCCAGCCATTGCGCAACCAGGGTGCAAGTTCCATGCCACCTTGTGCGTGATAGAATCGGGCGTATGAACGCCAGGTTGACCGTGATCGGAGGTGGGTTGGCCGGGTCGGAAGCTGCCTGGCAGGCGGCCGAGCACGGACTCGACGTGCGGTTGGTGGAGATGCGGCCGGCCGTACAGACAGGCGCGCACCAGACGGCCGCCCTGGCCGAGTTGGTCTGCTCTAACTCGTTGGGCTCGCTCTTGCCCGACCGGGCCGGTGGGATTCTCATCGCGGAATTGCGACGGATGGGATCGCTGCTCCTGGCTTGCGCCGAGGCCACGGCACTTCCGGCCGGAGGCGCCCTGGCCGTGGACCGGGAGGCCTTCGCGGCGCGGGTGACCGCGGCGGTGGAAGCCAACCCGCGCATCCACGTGGTCCGCCAAGAGGCCGTGTCTATCCCGGACGGACTGACGGTCGTTGCCTCTGGGCCGCTCACCTCGCCGCGCCTCTCCCAGCAGTTGTCCCGAATGATGGGGGAGGAACACCTGTACTTCTTCGATGCGCTGGCCCCGATCGTCGAGGCGGACAGCATCGACCGGTCGGTTGCTTTCCGTGCCTCCCGCTACGGCCGCGGCCAGGAAACGGAGGGGGACTACTGGAACTGCCCGATGACGAAGGGTGACTATGAGGCCTTCGTCGATGCGCTCTTGTCGGCGGAGCGGATTCCTCTAAGAGAGTTCGAAGCCGCGATCGAGTCGGGAGTCCGCGCGGGCGTAGATCACTTCTTCGAGGGCTGTCTGCCGATCGAGGTGATCGCCCGACGCGGTAGGCAGGCGTTGGCGTTCGGGCCGATGCGACCCGTCGGATTGATCGACCCGCGCTCGGGCGCCCGGCCTCACGCGGTCGTGCAGCTCCGTCAGGACAACCAGGCCGGTAGTCTTTTCAACTTGGTCGGCTTCCAAACCAACCTAACGTATGCGGAGCAGCGGCGTGTGCTGCGGATGATTCCCGGGCTGGGGGGCGCGCGCTTCGCCCGATTCGGGCAGATGCATCGCAACACGTTCCTGAACGCGCCACGTGTCCTACGGTCCTCCTTGCAGTCGCGAGGGCGTGAGGATCTCTTCTTCGCTGGTCAGATCACCGGCGTGGAAGGCTATCTCGGGAACATTGCCACTGGTCTGTTGGCCGGACGGAACGCAGCCCG
>JBGOYQ010000170.1:0-3981 GCA_041479735.1 Anaerolineae bacterium
ACCTTGGGCAGGTCGAGGGCGCTGGTCACCGCCTCCACGACCTCGTTGCGCAGCCGTTCGCGTCGCAGCGCGGCCGCCATCTTCTCGCGGCTACGCACGTGTCCCAGGGCGATGGCGACGTGATCGGCCAGGGCGGACATGATCATGGTGTCGTTGGCGGTCAGCCATGGGGCGGTGACGTTGATGACTCCCAGCAGCTGGCCTTCCAGGATCAGCGGCGAAACGATGATGGGATGGGTGCCCAGCAGGCGCATGATCTGCGGCAGCAACAGCCGCAACGCGGGCGGCATCATCTGCCGCACGGCCTCCTCCCGATTCCGGCTGAATACCGATTCCCCGGTTGACAGCGCCCGGCGATAAATATCGATCTGTTTCGGATCGAACCGATAGCCCCGGACTTCGAGGCCGGCCAAGCGCTGGAGGGCGGTCTCGACGCTGCGGCTCAGGGAGCGGTTGCGGACTTCGAGCTGGCCGTCCGGCAGGAGCAAACTGACCGTGCCGCGCAGGCGTAGTTGGCGCAGCTCCTCCGTGACCGCTCGTAGCACGTCTTCTTCGCTAGACGCGGCCTGAGCCGCCACCCCGGCGGCTGCGCGCAACGCTGAAATCCAGATCGATTCCCGCTCAGACGGGGTGGGCGCGCTGGTGTTTGAGCTCACCGGAAATATCCGTGTATGCCCGTCGCGGCATGAGCACTTTGGAGTCTAGCACCGTTCCAACGGCGTGTTCCGCTGGGCGCCCGGGGTGCGTGAAGGAGGCGTGCCAGGCGGGTGAGATGTATCGAGGTCCCAATGAGGCTGGTGGGCCGGCGCAGGTTACAGCAACCCATGCTCCCGGTACCAGGCGAGCGCCTGCTCGGCCGCCAGCCGGTAAGGTTTGGGCGTCGGCAGCCCCAATTCGCCTCGCGACTTGCTGAGGTCGTAGAAGAAGTCGCGACCGGCAAGTGTGAGCAACTCGCCCCAGATGGGAAGTCGCAGCCAACCCTCCAACCGACGCGCCGCGCCCGAGGTGGCACGCACCAGGCCGGCGGGCAAGACCAGGCGCGATGGCCTCCGACCCACCACCTCGGCCGTGATCGCCAGAAACCGGGCGATGCTCAGGTTCTCGCCGCCCAGAATGTATCGCTCGGCGGTGCGGCCGTGCCTCTCGGCGGCCAGGTGGCCGGCGACGACGTCATCGATGTGGACTGCGTTCAACCCGCCCGCGACGGCCGGGAGCCACGTCCCCCGCGCCATGAGGGGAATAACGCCAACCGAGGCGCGGTACAGATCACCGGCGCCGAACACGGCCGAGGGATTGACGATGACCGCGTCGAGCCCCTGGCTCACTTCCCGCAAGACCTCGAGTTCGGCCTGGTACTTGGCGTGCCCGTAGCGCCAGCGGCCCTCCGGGAGATTCCAGTGATGCGCTTCATCGATAGGAAGCCAGCCGCCGGGACCCCGGTCGGGAAGGCCGAGGGCTGCCACGGAGGAGGTGTGTACGAATCGCCGCACGCCGGCCGCCCGACAGGCGTCGAGGACATTGCGCGTCCCGGTTACGTGGCTGCGTCGATTTGACTGCGGGTCCGTCCAGGCGCCCATCGCGGCGGCAGTGTGATACACGACCTCTACGTTGTCGACTGCCGCCCGCAGCGTGGTCGGATCGAGGATGTCCCCGACCGCGTGCTCAACGGGGACTCCCTCGAGGCACAGCAAGTTGCTCGTGGGGCGATGGAAAGCACGCACACGATGCCCATCCTGGGCCAACGCGCGGCACAGGGACGAGCCGATGAACCCCGAGGCGCCCGTGACGAGGACTAGCACTGCGGCCCGCGTGGTGCCGAGAAGGACAGGCGGTGCGCGGTCAACCGATCCATTCGACGACGGTCGACTCGCCCTGGCCGACGCCGACACACAGCGTCGCCAGGCCGTGGTACGGCCGGCGCTCGGCCGGGGCGCGTCGGCGCATCTCATACAGCAGCGTCGTCAGGATCCGGGCACCGGAACAGCCCAGCGGGTGGCCGAGGGCGACGGCCCCGCCGTTGACGTTGGTGATCTCGTGGCGCAGACCGAGCTCCCGCATGACCGCCAGCGCCTGGACGGCGAAGGCTTCATTCAGTTCGATCAGCCCCAGGTCTTCGATGGTCAGCCGGGCGCGCGCCAGCGCCTTACGCGTCGCCGGAACTGGCCCGAGGCCCATCACGCGCGGCTCGACACCGGCAGCGGCGGAGGCCACGACGCGCGCCAGCGGGTGGAGACCGAGCGCCGCCGCCCTGGCATCGCTCATTAAGACGAGCGCCGCGGCGCCGTCGTTGATCCCGGAGGAATTCCCGGCCGTGACCGTGCCGTCCGCGCGGAAGGACGGCTTGAGTCTCGCCAAGCTCTCGAGGGTGGTGTCGCGGCGGGGCCGCTCGTCGCTGACGACGACTAGCGGATCGCCTTTGCGCTGCGGGATGGGTACGGGCATGATCTCCTCGGCGAACTTGCCCGAGTCGATGGCGGCGATCGCCCGCCGATGGCTCTCGACGGCGAAGGCATCCTGCTCTTCCCGCGTGATCGTCCGGTTGAGTGCATAGATGTTCTCGGCCGTCTCGCCCATCGAGTCGACCCCGTGCTTGGTCTCGATGCGCGGGTTGGGGTAGCGCCAGCCGAGGGTCGTGTCCCACATCGTCTGGTTGCCCCAGGCGTATGGCATGTCCGGCTTGGGGACGGAGAATGGGGCGCGCGACATGCTCTCGACGCCGCCGGCGACGAAGACGTCGCCTTCGCCAACCTTGATCGCCCGCGCCGCGGCGTTCACGGCCTGCAGGCCCGAGGCGCACAGCCGGTTGAAGGTCACCGCTGCCACCTCGACCGGGAAACCGGCCAGGAGGGCCGCCATGCGGGCCACGTTACGGTTGTCCTCGCCCGCCTGGTTCGCGCAGCCCAGGTAGACCTCTTCCACGTCGCCCGGCTCGATGCCGGCGCGGCGCACGGCTTCGCCGATAACCAGTGCGGCCAGGTCATCCGGGCGGATGGCAGCCAGGGCGCCGCCGTGCGCGCCGATGGGCGTGCGCACGGCGGAGACGATCACGGCTTCGGGCATGGTTGGGCTCCATGGTGGATCATCGCGATTCTATCATTCGGTCATCCGGGGTGCTGAAGGACGTCCTGCGGTGAATGGCGGCGGCGAAAAGCCTCGGCCTCCATCCAGAACTCGATCCGCCGCAGGCGGAACAGGGAACGCCGCCGCAGGCTCACGGGGTTGAAGGCCCACATCAGCCACCAGGTGTACAGGTTCTCCCAGAATTCACCGAAACGTGCCAACCGATTGTAGGCAGGCCGCAAGGTGAACCCCAGTTGGGTCAGAATCTTGCCGCCGGAGGATCCGATCGGGGAATCGACCAGTACGGTGGTGCCGCACACGGCGCGGATGGATTGGAGGTCCGGCCCTGCCAACATGTAGCCGGCGACGAGGCGAAACGAGCCAATCAGCCGCCGCGTCATCCAGCCCGCCCAGGCCACATCCGCCCCCGCCGACAAGATCGGCGGGATGCGTTCGTTCCACAAATGGACCTCGAGGATCGGGGCGCCGGCCGGGATGACCGCTTCCGCCAGGCGGATGGGTTCCCTGGCCCGGCCACGGCGTAGGCGCAGGATGCAGTCCGGCGCCTGGGTGAACTCGAAGACCCCCTCGGTTTGGCGCAGCCAGCCGTCAAAGGCGCGGATCAGTCGGCGCATGGATCAACGCTGGCTGACCAGGGTGATTCCCAAGACGACCAGCAGCGCTCCCATCCATTGCATGCGCGACACGGGTTCGTGGAACAGGACCGAGGCGGCCGCGATCTGCACCCCCAGCACCGCCAGACCGGTGGTGACCGTGAAGGCCGTGTGCAGCGGGATGAAGCGCAGGAGCGCGGTGAGGGTGAGCACGGTGATCAAGCCGGCGATGTTGCCGACCACCTGCCAGATCAGGAATCCCCGCCAATTCGGGCTGAAGGCAGACACCTTGAAGGCGGCATTGGCG
>JBGOYQ010000171.1:0-3976 GCA_041479735.1 Anaerolineae bacterium
ATCTGCGCCGGCGCCATTGGCGTTGGCCGTACGCTGGGTAACGAACTGGTCGGTCTCGCGGAACGAGCCTTTGTCCAGGAGGAGCTCGAGTCTCTCGCGGGCAGTCAAGCGGCCACGGGCGTGCTGAATTTCGGCGCGCTCGGGCCCGCCGCCGGCCATGGCCTGCTCACGCATGGCCTGGAGCCGCTCGAGGTTGGACGAAGTGCTCATACCTTGGTCTCCTGATAGAACTCGCGGACGGACTGCCTGCTCAGCGTCCACAGCAGCCCGGCCAGGCACAGCGCCGTCGCACCTGCTGAGAATGGGAGGGAATGCCGGGCGTAGTCCGAACGAACGAAAGCCAGCCGGTCGATCCAGTACCACAGCACGAAGAATACGCCGGCGCCGCGCGCCAGACCGGGCGCCCAGCCTCGACCCGCCCACAATCCGAATACGGACGCGAGAAAACCCAGGCCCCAGACGGCACCGGTCAGGGACGGGTACCAGTGGGGGACGCTCAGGGGCAGGTCCGGCATCGACAGCCCGCCCGCAAATCGGAGCATGTAGGCGGCTGCCAGGATTAACCCCCCGAAACACAGCCAGGTTACGAGGGCCGGTCGCCGGCTAGATGTCAAGGGTGATCTTCCCCATCTGCGCCCCGGAAGCGAGCCGTTCTTGCGCCTGGCGCGCGTCTTTGAGCGGATAGGCGCGATCGATGACCGGCTTCAGCCGGCCGGCGAACACCAGGCCCATGACGGCAGTGAAGTCGGCGTGTGTCCCCATGGTTGAACCCAGGATGGAGAGATGTCTGCCGAACACAATCCGATTGTCGATCTCGAACTTCGGGCCGCCGGTGTTGCCGACCGTCAGGATGCGACCGCCCTTGACCGCAGCCCGCAAGCTGCCAGGGAAGGTGCCCGCGCCGACATTGTCGACGACGACATCGACCCCTCGCTTGCCGTTGGCCTCATACACCGCCTTGGCCCAGTTGTCCTCATCGCTGCGGTCGATCAGGATCTCGGCGCCGAGCGATTCGGCCAGCCGCAGCTTCGCCGCTGACGAGCCGACGACGATCACCCGCGCGCCGGCCAAACGTGCGACCTGGATGCAGGCGGTGTTCACGCCGCCCGAGGCGCCGACGATCAGGACGGTTTCGCCCGGCGACAGGTGCCCGCGCGTGATCAGCGAATGCCAGGCTGTCAGGTACACCAGGCTGGCCGCCGCCGCAGCCGCCAGATCGAAGTCATTCGGCACCGTCAGGACGTTTACCGCCGGGACCGCCACGTACTCGGCATACGTGCCCCGCACCGTCTCGCCCAGCAGGTGCCACTCGCGGCACCGATTGTCTTTGCCCGCCAGGCAAGCATCGCAATGGCCGCAACTCAGGTTGGCGTCGATGACCACACGCTCGCCGACCGATATTCGCTGGACCCCTTCGCCGACCGCGGCGATCTCACCGGCGCCGTCGGCACCGGGGATGTGCGGCAGCTCGAGCTTGATGCCCGGCCAGCCTTCCCGGGTCCATAGATCGAGCCGGTTGAGGGCTGCCGCCTTCAACCGCACGATCACCTCTCTCGGTCCCGGCACGGGATCGGGGAAATCGGAGTACTCGAGGACTTCGGGCCCGCCGTGGCGGTGGAGCAGAACGGCCTTCACAAGCTTGCCTCCCGAGTTCAGCTGGACGAGGGCGAGGAGGAGAGCGCGGCAGCCGAGGGCTTGCCCGTGGTGAGCACATAGAACAGCAGCCGGCCGAGACGATTATAGCGTTTCGTGACCTGGCCGGGGCCGTAGCGGGCTTCAAGTGTCTGCAAGGCCTGGGCCTGCTCGGGAAGGACGATGAAGACGCGATGGTCTGGCATGGGATCGCTCGCGTCCGGCAAGTCGTACGGCGGCGCGAGGTCACGCCCGGTCACGCCGGGTAGCAAGTAGGCGAGGCTTGGGATCGAGTCGAAGCCCATCCGGTCTCCGCCAAGGAAGTAGATGGCTCCCGGGTGATCGGCCGCGAACAATTCGATCATCGATTGGGTCACCTCGCCGTTCAGGCTGCCGTATTCCTCGCCGGGGAAATAGCGCCCGAAAAGCTGGACCCCGTTCTCGACCATCATCGCCAGCACCAGCATGGAGGCCGCGATCGTCACCGCAAGACGAAACCTCGGCAGGCTCGACTCGACGAGGCGGGCGAGCTCGTCAAGCGGCAGGACGACCAGGATCGCCAGCACGGGGGCCAAGATGAGCATGCGCTGGCTGTTGGGTGCCTGGATGCTGAGCCCTCCGACCAGGACGGCGGCCAGGAGCATGAGTAACAAGAGGCTGTAGCGTGGATCGCGGACACGCACAAGGGAAAACAGCAGACCGAGAAAGAAGAGGACAGCGGAAAGCGAAAAGAGCATGGCGACCCCAGGGGCATAGTACACCCCCTGCAATTCGGCCAGCGTCAGGCCGAGGGCCGTGACCTGCATTTGCTCGAGGACCAGGCCCAACGGACTAGTGCCCAGGGCCGCCGCGGCCGGCCCGATCCAGCCCGGGACGAGCATCGACACACGGCTGGCGGTGAAGATCAACTCATCGGGATGAGCCAGGTACAGCATGACCAGGGGCGCAGCCACAACGCCGGCTGTGGCCGCGGCACAGGCCAACCCGGCCAGACGATCGCGTCGCGGCGGGAATCGCCAGGCCAGCAGCACCAGCCAACAGGCCATCAGAACCGGGATCACATGCGAGGTCGTGTAGAAGTACTGTGCTAGGCCGGTGGCCAGACCGGCCAGGAGGAACGCCTGGCGCTTGCCGGCGGTCCAGCCTATCCACAGTGCGCCTGCCGCCAGGATCAGGAACGCCCCGTCCCAAATGTTGTTATAGGCGATACGGCTGAAGAATACGTGCTCGTGAAACAGTGCCAACCAGGCCGCTGCCCACCATGCGACTCGTCGGCCGAACATCGCCCTGACCGCCGCATACGTGGCGACGACGGCTAGCGTCCCGCCGACGGCCGATACCCAACGGATCGCCTCGGCCGTTCGGCCGAATAGGGTCTGCGATAGGGATAGCATCCAGAAATACAACGCGGGAAACGAAAACCAGCCCAGGCCGAGCAGGTTGTTTCGGTCCCCGGTCACGAATTCCCAGGCCGTGAGGCCGGCAGAACCCTCGTCCCCACTCAGCACGAAAGGCGATTGGCCGGCGCGCCAGGCTCGGATAGCCAGACACCCCAACGCCAGGGCGACCAACCCGGCGGTCTCCCACCGGCTCCAGGCCATTCCCGGTGTGCGAGGCGACCTCTTCCACAGGCCGACCAGGACGAGGATGATGGCGGTCAACCAAAGAGGCAGGTAGAGCAGGCTGATGGCGCGCGGATCATCCCCGGCTGCGGCCCGGGCGGCGATCGCCAGCGCCAGGCCCACGGGCACGACGGTCAACCGCTCGACGGACACATCGACCCAGTCGGCCAACCGGGTGGCGCCCCGCCACAGGCCCTTGGATATCGAGGACCGTCCCCCGGCTCCCAACCCCAAGAGGATAAGACCGCAGCCGACCCCAAGCGCAATCACCACACCCGCGCGGATCGGGCTGATCGTCAGCAGGAAGCCGCCGGTCACCTCGAGCAAGATTCCGGAGGCAATCCACATCCCGGCTGCGCGTCGAGGGGCGGATTCTGAAGCCATGCGGGTCAGCCCCACGGTCGCTTGCGAATCGGTGGGGAGCAGCGCCATGCCACTCGGGCGCCGCTACCTGGCCGACGGGATTTGCGGCAGTGCATACCTCGAGTCCTATCGGCGAGCGGCATCCGGATCAGTCCAGTTTGATTTCGCGCAGGTGCAACTTGGACGGCCCGACGATGGCAGCGTTACCGATATCGATTTCGATCCGGGTAACCATCGAGGGAGGGTCCTGGAACGCCAGGTGGACGGTCGGGTCTTGGGGCAGGCCTCGATATGTCTGGGAGTACACGGCCGGCTCGGAGTTGACGTCGGCAGACAGACGGACGGTCAGCGCGATGTCC
>JBGOYQ010000172.1:0-3973 GCA_041479735.1 Anaerolineae bacterium
ACTCCAGCATACGGCCAGCGACACGCGGCGTCAACCGGCGGGGGTGAAGGGCGGCACGAGGAGCCGGGCATGCGGCATGTGAGCCTATGGCTGATCGCCGCGTTATGGCTGTCGGGCTGCGCCGGGCCGGTGACGGCCGGCACCGCAATGCCGGCCGTCTTCAATTCGGGTCCCGAGGTCATGGCGGCACTCCAAGCTGCGGGCGCGCAGACTTCCAAGACGGAGAAGATGCCGGTTTCGTTTTTTCGGAGCCCCGGGGCAGGTCTGGCGGGTCGGCCCGGCGGAGGTTCAGGTCTTCACTTACCCGGGCACGGCTGACCGCGCGAAGGTTAGCCAGACCATCCCGCCGGATGCGCACGACGTGAACGGCCAGGCGGTCGACTGGGCGGACAAACCGAACATCTGGGCCTCCGGGCGGCTGATGGTCGTATATCTCGGGACCGACGGCGGGACGATTCTGCTCCTAAGTGGGATCCTGGGGGACCCGCTGACGCAGCCGGCCGGCGAGCAAGGCGGGCCCTATCCGCCGGCGGTGGTGGCGGCGATCGCCGCAGTGGCGCGGGAGGACCAGGTCGATCCGGGGGTCATCGAGGTCGTCGCGTACGCTGCGGCCCAATGGCCGGACACCTGCCTGGGACTGCCGAAGCCGGCCGAGGCCTGCGCCCAACACGTCACCTCCGGCTGGCGGATCCAACTGCGCGTCAGCGGGCAGACCGTCGTGATACGTTCAGATGACGTCGGCGGGGTCCTGCGGAGGGAGTCCGGGTCTTGACTCCGCCGGTGGACCGAGCATACTATCGGTATCCGATAACGAGAGCCGATACTATGCCCCGGCCGGTCGCCCGAGAGTTCTTCCTGGGGTTCGTGAAACTGCATATCCTCCACCACGCCGGCCGCGGCCCCGTGTACGGGCTGGCGCTGATCCGCGAACTCGGTCGCCATGGCTACAGCCTGAGCCCCGGGACGCTCTATCCGACGCTGCACGCGCTCGAACGCGCCGGATACCTCATCAGTCGGCCGGCCAAGATCGACGGCAAGCGGCGGCGGCTGTACCGGGCGACGCCGGCCGGCCGCCGGCTGCTGGCTGTGGCCGCCCGCAAGGCGCACGAGCTCATGGACGAATTGGAGGCGCCGCCGGTTCGCCATAGGCGATAGGGCCGCCCCTCTTCGAGTCCGGACGATGGGTATGGTCCGGCTGCCCATACGAGGTTTCTAAGGCAATATGAGCACTCCTCCCTCCTCCTCATCGGGTGCCGCGCCGGATGGCCCGCGCCGCCTGCCGCGCAACGTGTGGATCGTCACGGTCACCAGCTTCCTGACCGACGTATCATCCGAGATGGTCAGCAACCTGCTGCCCCTATTCCTGTTCGACGTGCTCGGGGCGAAGACGAGCGCCATCGGGGTGATCGAGGGGGTGGCCGAGACCACGGCCAGCCTGCTCAAGGTCTTCTCCGGCTGGCTCTCCGATCGCATGGGCTCGCGCAAGGGGTTGGCCGTCCTGGGATACGCCATATCGACGGTGGCCAAGCCGTTCCTGTACCTGGCCTCCAGCTGGCCCTGGGTGCTGGGCGTGCGCGTGGCGGACCGGATCGGCAAGGGCGTGCGCACCGCGCCGCGTGATGCGCTGGTGGCCGATAGCGTGGCGGAGAAACAGCGCGGCCTGGCGTTTGGCATCCACCGCGCCGGCGACACCGCCGGCGCGGTGATCGGGATCGGCATCGCGCTGATCGTCCTGCTGGCGACGCAGCGCGGCCCCGCGGCGCTGTCGCGCAGCACCTTCCAGCTCATCGTCCTGATCAGCGTGGTGCCGGCGCTGCTGGCGGTCCTGGTGCTGGCCTTCGGGGCGCGAGAGGTGCGCGCCCCGAAGCAGGGCTCCGCGGCCTTGCGGCTGACGCTTACCGGATTCGATGCGCGCTTCCGCATGTTCCTGGCCATCGTCGTGCTCTTCACGCTGGGCAACTCCTCGGACGCCTTCCTGATCTTGCGGGCGCAGAACGTCGGCCTGTCCGTCCCCGGCGTGCTGGGCATGATGATGACCTTCAACCTGATTTACACCCTGGGCTCGGGCCCGGCCGGCGCGTTGTCCGACCGGGTGGGACGCAAGCGGCTGCTCATCGGGGGCTGGCTGCTGTACGGCGTGGTGTATCTGGGGTTCGCCCGGGCGATCGCCGGCTGGCAGGCCTGGGCCTGGATGGCGGTCTATGGGCTGTACTACGCACTGACCGACGGGGTGGCGCGGGCCTTCGTGGCTGACATGGTTCCGCCCGAGCGTCGGGGAACAGCCTACGGCGTGTACAACGCCGCCATCGGCCTGACGGCCTTCCCCGCCAGCCTGATTGCCGGGCTGCTCTGGCAGGGGATCGGCACCTGGCCGGGCTTTGGGCCGGCGGCGCCGTTCGTGTTCGCCTCCGCCCTGGCGATCATCAGCACGGTCTTGTTGGCTCTCGTACCGGCCGGTGGCTCACGCCAGGCCAAGGCCACCTGAGGCCCAGCGCAACCCGGGTCGAGCAGACAGACTCATCGCCGAAGCCGGTCTGTATCGCCATCAGGCCCGGCAGACGCTGGAATAAGCGCCGCGAAATGGAGAGCAACCGCCCCTGCGGTCGTTGCGGCTCTGCCGCAGGCCGCAGGGGCGAGTCGATTCCCGCGGGGGGAGCTTCTTCAGCTGGCTACTCGCCGCCTGGCTCGGCGGCGCGAGCGTGCTTCAGCTGCATTTCGAGTGTTCGAGCGGGAGACCCGGCGCGCCAGCCAGCGCGCCTTCAGCCCTCGATGAGCCAGAGCCAGGCGTTGTGGAACAGACACTGGGTCTGGCCCGATTCGCTCATCGCCAGCATGGCGACAAAACCCCTGCCGAAGCGCGTGTTGTACTGCTCGAACGCCCGGCGTTGGCCCAGGCTGCCCAACTGCTCAATGAAGTGGAGATGGCTTTTGTCGATGCCGAGACGGCATATCATGCCACGGTTCTCCATGATGATGCTAACATGCTGCTATCCCACCTAAAGAGAGGCATACCTGCAAAGAGAAAGGCCATTGGTGCCGCCGACAACTCGCTCGAACCCCGGAAGAGCGCCAGGACCTGCGGCCGACGCGGTGGGCTGCCGTCAATCGCATCTTGATTTGGCCGCGAGCTTGGCCCATATTGTAAGGAAGTCTCACCTGCGTCCGCCGAGCTGCTGCCCCGTAGAGTAAATAGGGCCTCCGGCCGTGCTAATGGTGGGGCTCCGCAGCTCGGGTCTGTTGGGCCGTTCATCTGACGTCTGTGGAAACACCGCGTTCCTTGTACTATTCTGGCTGCGATGTGACACCCATTCGTAAGGAGGCCAGATCAGTGGACGCCGTCACTCAGGCACTGACAAACGGTTTCGCCGCAGAAGCGCAGAGTTATCTCAGGTACACCCTATTCTCCGAGAAGGCGGAAGTCGATATGGCACTGGCGTCCGCAGCGCAGGTTACGGCGCTCTTGAGCGAGGCGGCACAGACATTTCGGCGATTGGCGCAGCAGGAGAGGCGCCACGCCATCATCTACCTCGAAGCGCTCGCGGGCATCGGCGACACGTCGGATAATATCAGGGCGGCGATCGAAGGCGAGATGGCCGACATAGCCGCTTATGCCGGAGCGGCGGCCGCGGCCAGAATGGACAACCAGGAGAAACTTGCGACGGCGTTTGATAGGGTGGCGGCTGTCGAGAAGCGTCACGCAGAAGAGTTGCGGGCGCTTTCCGGACGGATGCAGGCCAACCAACTGGCTGACCGGCTCGGCGCTCCGTAGGTCGGATGTGATCGAGATCCGCAGCTCAATCGAGCGGCCTAGCACCTCGCTGAGGCCTCGGAAGAACGCCGGGACCTGCGGCCGACTCGGCGGGCTGGTGTCAATTGCAGATTGATTTGGCTGCAAGCGTGGCCTACATTGTAAGGAAGCGTTGGCCGCGTCCGCCGAGCGGCTCCCCTCGTAGAGAGCACGGGGCCGTCGGCC
>JBGOYQ010000173.1:0-3973 GCA_041479735.1 Anaerolineae bacterium
CCATCACCCAGGATAACAACGACAGCCAGGCAGAGGCTGACCATTCCGAGCAGAACTGGAACATGGTCCTCGAAGGGATCAAGAAGCTCCTGGAGGGTTAAGAACACAAGCCTCTTCTTGCCAGGGGACATGGCTCGTGGTCCCGCCGAGTTGATGCGGGCCTATCGGTTGACAGTTGCACCAGAACGAGGATAATGGGGGCAATCGATCTATGAACGGCAGCGACAGAGGAAAGTAGGCGGGCGGATCACGTCAGAGAAGCCGGGGGATGGGTGCGACCTCGGACCGTGGGAAGCCCGTCGAAGTTCCCTCTCGAGCCGCCCGGGTGAAGGCCCCCAATGGGCCGGTAGTCCGGGCCGGACCCCCACCGTTAACGCAGGGGAGCCGATCGTCCCGTCCGGGGCCGTCGGAGACGAGCGGGCACCGGGGGCCAACAAGGGTGGTAGCGCGGGAACGCATCCCGTCCCTTCGAGGGCGGGATGGTTTGTTAACGCCCCATCGATGAAGCCCGCGCCTGGAGGCAACAATGCTCGAACGACTCGATCGGTTGCAGCAGGAGGCGCTGGACGAGCTGGCGCAGGTCCGGGATGATTCCGGGCTGCAAGCCTGGAAGGTCCGCTACCTGGGGCGTTCGACCGAGCTGGGACGAATCATGGAGGGGTTGCGCGACCTACCCAAGGACGAGCGGCCTGCCGTCGGGCGACGCGCCAATGAGGTCAAAGGCAAGTTGGAGGCGGACTGGGAAGCGCAGCAGAATCGACTGCGAGGCGAATCGCTGGAGCGCGCGTTGAGCCAGGAGCATTTGGACGTCACCCTGCCTGGCCGGCCGTTGGCCCGCGGGCGCCTGCACCCGACGACGCAAATCCTGCGCGAGATCGTCGCCATCTGGGCCGAAATGGGTTTTCAGGTCTACCGCTCGCCGGATGTCGAAACCGAGGAGAACAACTTCGAGCTCTTGAACATCCCCGCCCATCATCCGGCCCGCGATATGTGGGACACCTTCTACACCACCACGCCGGGCGTAGTCCTGCGCACCCACACGTCGCCGGGCCAGATCCGCGTCATGCGGGAGCGAGCGCCGGAGCCGATTCGCGTCGTGCTTCCAGGCATGTGCTATCGCTACGAGCAGGCCACGGCCCGGTCGGAAATCCAGTTCAACCAGGTCGAGGGCCTGGCCGTGGGGCACGCCATCACCTTCGGTGATCTTAAGGGAACGCTGGCGTCCTTCGCCCGACGCATGTTCGGACAACACGTGCGGACGCGATTTCGGGCGGCCCATTTCCCGTTCACCGAGCCTTCGGCCGAAATGGACGTCGAGTGTTTCGTCTGCGGCGGCACCGGCTGCCCAGTCTGCAAGGGCACCGGCTGGCTGGAGATCCTGGGCAGCGGCATGGTCCATCCTTCGGTGTTGTCCAACGGCGGGTACGATCCGGAGGAATTCTCGGGCTTCGCCTTCGGTATGGGCCCGGAACGAATCGCCATGCTCCGGCATCGGATCAACGACATCCGTAACTTCTGGGCCAACGATCTGCGATTCTTGGAGCAGTTCTGAAAGGGAGGTGGACGATGACGGAACCACACGACCCCGGCGACGATGTCGTCGGAGAGCTTAAAGCAATGGGTGAGAACCTGCGCCTGGTCCTGCAAACGGCGTGGGAGAGCGACGAGCGTAAGAAGCTGCAGGGCGAGGTGGAGGCCGGGCTGTCGGACCTGGTATCCGCGCTGCAGACGGCAGGGACCGATTTCTCCAAGAGCCCAGCCGGGCAGCGCTTGAAGGCGGAGGCGCAATCGCTCCAGGCGCGCGTGCGCGATAGCCACGCCGAGGAGAGAGTCCGAGGCGAGTTGCTGTCGGCCTTGCGCAAGGCGAACGCGGAATTGAAGAAGGCGGCCGCCAAGGACAGGGCGGTCGATCAGGGCTCCTGAGGCCCGTGGTCCGTCGGGCTTGGAACCCGTCCGAAAGCTGCCGCCGCGCGCCGGTGCCGAAGACAGACGGCGATCTGTGCGAAGGTGAACGATGAGGATCCCACTTTCCTGGGTCAGGGAATTCGTGGAGTTCGACCGGTCGATCGAGGACCTGGCCGAGATGCTGACGCTGGCCGGCCTGGAGGTTGAAGAGATCCACTACGTCGGCCTGCCGATGCCGTCGCTGACCGGCCGGCGCGTGGCCAAGGTCACCGGGATCGCCTGGGCGCGCGACAAGATCGTCGTCGGTGCCGTCCTCGAGGTGATGCCGCATCCGAATGCCGACCGGCTGGTGCTTTGCCGCCTCGACGACGGCGAACACGAACATGTCGTGCTGACGGGGGCCCCGAACCTGTTTCCCTACAAAGGCCAAGGCACTTTGCCCAAGCCGCTCAAGGTGGCTTATGCCCGCGAGGGGGCCGAGCTGTACGACGGACATCAGCCCGGGCTTGAGCTGATGACGCTCAAGCGCACCAAGATACGCGGGGTCGAGTCGTATTCAATGGCGTGCTCGGAGAAGGAGCTGGGCATCTCCGACGATCACGATGCGATCATCTTGCTGGACGAGAATGCCCCAACCGGCATGCCCCTGGCCGACTACATGGGCGACGCGGTGTTCGAGATCGCCATTACCCCCAACATGGCGCGCAACGCTAACGTGCTGGGAGTCGCCCGGGAGATCGCCGCCCTGACCGGGGCGCGGTTGCGCGCGCCGACGTACGAGGTGCGCTGGACCGGGGAACCCATCGATCGGCGGGCATCCGTCAAGATTCGCAACCCCGACCTCAACCCGCGTTTCGTCGCCGGGTTGATCGAGGGGGTGCGCGTCGGCTCGAGTCCCTACTGGGCCCAGCGGCGTCTGCGCCTGGCCGGCATGCGGCCTATCAACGCCATCGTCGATGCCACGAACTACGCCATGCTGGAGATCGGCCAGCCGTTGCATGCCTTCGACTACGACGTACTCGTCCGCCGGGCGGGCGGCAGGCCGCCCACGGTCATCACCCGCCTGCCCGATCCGGGGGAACGTCTGACCACATTGGATGGCGTCGACCGAAAGTTGGACGAGTTCACGATGCTGGTGGCCGACACGGCCGGGGCGTTGTCGATCGCCGGGGTGATGGGTGGGGTCGAGTCGGAGGTGGGCGCATCGACGAAGACCATCCTGCTGGAGGGCGCTGCCTGGAACTTCATCAACATCCGCCGGACGGTCGCCGCACAACGGCTGGCGTCCGAGGCCGCCTACCGGTTCTCGCGCGGCGTGCACCCAGCGATGGCCGAACGCGGCGTCCGGCGCGGCCTCGAGCTCATGCTGCAGTGGGCCGGCGGAACCGCGGCCAAAGGGCTGTTGGACGCTTACCCTGAGCCACCGGCGGTAACGGTGGTAGAGGTGACCCCGGCCGACGTCGAGCGCTGGTTGGGCATCCGCCTCGACCCGCCCGAGATCGCCGGGCTGTTGGACCGTCTCGGGTTCGTGACGTCAATCGAGCGCGGGGTGGTTCGGGTGACTGTGCCTGATCACCGCATGGATATCGGACAAGGCGTCATCGGCAAGGCCGACCTGATGGAGGAGATCGCCCGGATCTACGGCTATGACCGCATCCCGGAGACGATGATCGCCGATCGCCTGCCGGCGCAGGTCGGTAACTCGCGGCTGGACAAGGAGGAGCGCGTCCGCGACCTGCTCGCCGGCCTCGGCCTGCAGGAGATCGTCACGTATCGCATGACGACACCGGAACGCGAGGCGAGGCGTGTGGCGCCTCAGGCCCCTCCGGATGACCGGCCCTACGTCCGGCTGACAAATCCGATCGCGACTGATCGGGTAGTGATGCGGCACAGCCTGCTGGCAAGCGTGCTGGAAGCGGCCGAGCGCAACGCGCGCACGGCCGAAAGGCTGGCGCTGTTCGAGATCGGCCCGGAATTCGTGCCGGTAGCCGGCCGCCAGCTCCCGGATGAGCCGGCGCGTTTGGTGATGCTGCTCGCTGGCCGGCGTGAACCGGCAGGCTGGCGGCCG
>JBGOYQ010000174.1:0-3964 GCA_041479735.1 Anaerolineae bacterium
ATCACCAGACTCGTCGGGCTCATCGCCTCGGACCGGCCCTCCCTGCGTCGACATCAGAATTCCCACGACCCCGGATCGTGCCTGTCCGATCTGCGCGCCGTCGTTCCGCTTGCCATCCTGGTCAAACCCGAGGCCGACCTTCCGTTCGGGCGCGCTCATCGCGCTCTCCACCGCTACCCTAGGCCGCTTCACCGGCCGCCTGGCGCCGGCGCCGCTCCCCTCGCTCCCGATGGGCATGCGGCTCCACCCGCTTCCAGCCCTCGGGCGGGGTCGAGTCGCCGGCCACCAGCCCGGGGAACTCCGCCCGGATCCGGGCATCGACCTCCGGTGCGAAGACCGCCGGGTTGGGCCGCGTCAGGATGTCCCGCACCTTGAGCATCGCGTGGGCCTGCGAGTCGAGCGCGCCCTTTTCGATCCATTGCTGGCGCGCCTCGCGATCGGCCACTTCCGGAAGGAGCGCCGTCGTCTTCATGCGCTCCAGCGTGTGGGGCAGGTCCATGAACATCCCACCCGGCCCGACCTGGGCGATGACGTCCAGGGCCAGGTTCGCCTCGTTGAATTCGAAGCCACGTTGAATCCGCTTGAGCATCAAGGAGATCTCGTCGTCGATGACCGCCTTGGCGAAGTCGAAGGACATGAGCGAGTCGAGCAATCCGGCCATGTTGAACATCTCGACTCCGGCCAGCAGGCCGGCCACACACGACATGCCGGTCTCGTACCCCGATTGGGCGTCGTTGACCTTCGAGTTGGTCAACCCGATGTAACCGCCATTGGGGACGTGATAGTAGTGTGCCATCTGGGCGAAGCCGATGAACAGGATGCCGACCTCGATGGCGCCGGGGGCGTAGGCGCCGGTGCGCATATCGCCGACCGTCGGCAGCGTGGCGTAGATCGTCTCCTTGCCGGGGCGAATCATCTGTTCCAGGATGGCGGCGGCCAGGAACTCGGCATTGCCCTGGGCCAGTGTCCCGGCCAGTGTCAGCGGGGAGGTCAGGCCAGCGTTGGGCACGATGGTGGCGTAGCACGGCAGGTCCCGCTCGGTGTAGTAGATCAGGCCGGCGGTGGAGTCGAAGTCCATCGTCAGCGGGGACACGATCGGGCAATAGTGATGGGTGATGAACGGGTGTTCCCGGTATGCCGCCTCGCTGCCGGCGATGGCGAAGGCCAGGCGCAGGATCTTCTCATAGTCTTCCGGGGGCCCGCTGCCGCGCACCGGCTTGACGCAGTTCTTGAGCGCCGTGTAGAAGCGGGTGATGCTGAACAAGCCCGGCGGCGCGTCCTCGGCCAGCGTCGAGATCGAGAAGACGTCGTAGCCCGGCAGCTCGTTCACCAAGTGGGCAATACGCGCCAGGTCGAACGACGTTGCCCGGCGCTCGAAGCCCGTCAGCGGATCGACGACGTTTGGTGCCGAGCTGCCGGTGACGATGATCGGCATGTCATCCGGGATCGTCCGGTCGAACTTCGGGTCGCGTCCCCGGAAGGTGAACTTGGGAGGGATCTTCTTCCGGTATTCCTCGACCACGTCCTTCGGGTACTTGACGATCTCGGTCTGGCCGTCGACCTTGCAGCCGTGTTTGGCCAGGATCTCGCGCGCCTGCTTGTTGCGAACCAGCAGCCCAACCTTCTCCAGAATCTCGAGCGAGGCCTGATGGACCCGTTCGACCTGTTCCTGCGTCAGTGCCGTTGTGTATGTTGACATCGCCATCCCTCTTCCGTTCGCCTTGGCCCCCACCAGGTTAGGCCTCGCCGGAGCAGTCGGTCGAACCCGTCAGCGACTGCGTACGCCGCCGGACTCACATCTCGAGCGGGGCGGCCTCGGTGACGAACCGAAAACGATCGCCACGATACAGATCGCGGCCGTGCTCCACGGGCTGCTCGTCCTGATCGTAGGACAGTCTCTGCTCGAGCATCAGCGGCGCGCCGGCCTCGGTCTGCAGCAGGCCGGCCTCATACTCGGTGGCCACGACCGGCTCCAGGCTCTGCCGCGCTCTGCGGACGGAAACCTTGTACTCGGTCTGCATGATCTCGTACATCGAGCGGGTGTTCAGGTCGAAGCGTACCAATCCTGGGAAGCGCCGAATGGACAAGACGAAGTGTTCGAGCAGCACCGGCTCCTGGTTGAGCGAGCGGAGCCGCTGGATGTCATAGACGGGGGCGGCGATCGGAAGTCGTAGCAGTCCGGCCAACGAAGCCTCGACCGGTCGCTCCTCGAAGTGCACGACCCGCGCCCCGGGCGTGAAGCCGCGCCGTTGCATGCCGCGGGTGAAGGACACCAGGTGCCCCGCCTGTCGCTCGATCTTCGGATCGGCGACGTAGGTTCCTTTGCCTTGTCGTCGGGCCAACAACCCCTGCAACTCGAGCATGCGTAGCGCGCGGCGCAATGTCATCCGGTTGACGCCGAGCATCAGACTCAGCTCGCGCTCGGCCGGCAGCCGATCGCCCGGGGCGAGCTCGCCGGCCTCGATCCGGTCCAACAGGCCCTCGGCGATTTGGATGTATAGGGGGACGCCCGTGACGAGACGGTTGATGGGGGGTCGAACTGGGAAGACGGCTTGACGTCCTTCGGGGAGGGCCAATCGACTCTCCAGACTAGACCAAGTGGACTAGTGGTATATACCATTAGGATACCACGGTCGGACGGCCCCGTCAAACGATCCTGCCCGGCCCCGGGCGTCCTTGCGGACACCTCCGAAGCCGGGCAGGCAGGCAACAAGACGGGGGGCGGTAGACTAGGGGTCAGGCGTGGCTTACGCCCATCACCCAGCAGGCGTGCGGGGCGAAGGAGAGCGTGATGGCTTGTCCCTTTTGCGGCAATTCCAGTCGGCGCTCGTTCAGCGTGTCCAGGGTGACCGTCGACCCGGCCAGGCTGACGTTCATCCGCACGATCGCCCCCAGAAAAGCCACCGACTCAACCATGCCGGTCAGCTGATTCTCGCCCTCGATCACCCCCACATGCAGTTCCTCTGGGCGCAGCATGACCACGACCACGTCTTCGCCGGCCTTCACCGGAGAACTGGTCTTGAACGTCTGGCTGTCGACGGCCAGCACGCCCTTGCCGGCGTCGACCACCTTGCAGCGCATCTGATTGAGCGTCCCGACGAAGGAGGCCACAAATGAGGTGTTGGGGTAGTTGTAGATCTCGAACGGCGTGCCGACCTGCTCCATCTTGCCGGCACTCATCACCACGATACGGTCCGAGAGCGAGAGCGCCTCTTCCTGATCGTGGGTGACGTAGATGGTCGTGATGCCCAACTGCTGCTGGATGCGGCGGATCTCGAATCGCAACTCGACCCGGATCTTTGCGTCCAGTGCCGAGAGAGGCTCGTCGAGCAGAAGCACCTGGGGCTTAATCGCCAACGCCCGCGCCAACGCCACGCGTTGCTGCTGGCCGCCGGACAACTGGTAGGGGAAGCGGGTCCCCAATTCGTTCATGCGTATGATTCCCAGCATCTCCGCCACGCGCGCTTGGATCTCCATCTTGGGTTTGCGCGCCACCTTGAGCCCGAAGCCGATGTTGTCGGCCACTGTCATGTTGGGGAACAAGGCGTAAGCCTGAAAGACCATGCCGACATCGCGCTGATTGGGTGGCTGATTGGTGATATCCAGGCCGTTCAGCTCGATCTTGCCCGTCGTCGGCAGCTCGAAGCCGGCGACCATGCGTAGCGTCGTCGTCTTGCCGCAGCCGCTCGGCCCGAGGAAGGAGACCAGCTCCCCCTTTTCGATCTCGAGGTTGAAATCCTGGACAGCGGCGGCCTGGCCGAACGTCTTGCTCAGATGGAGCAGGTTGAGAAAAGCCATGGAAGCCTCTGCGCGCTACCTTATGCCGGCGATCTGGGCTTGTCCCGGCGCGCCGCGGCCGACAAACTGAATGATTCCAATCGATGCCCACGTAAGAGCGAAGCTCATGACGGCGAGTGCCGCCGGTTCATACGCAAGGTTCTGGCCCACGACGGCCATGTATGGC
>JBGOYQ010000175.1:0-3887 GCA_041479735.1 Anaerolineae bacterium
GGCGGCATCGCCCTCGTCATACAACAGCGCCTTCTCTATGTTCCGGGCGGCGATGAAGAACTCGCCCTCCTGTTGGTAGGTCTTGCCGATCGAAAGGTACGGGGCAGGGTTCTGGATCCCGAGTTGCTTGTTGATTCGGGCCGCCTTGTCAATGGCGTCCAACGCGGAGGGAACATCCTTCAGCCGTCTGTAGTTGGCGCCGATTTGGATGTACAGAAAAGTGAAGTTGGGCGCGATATCCGCCGCCCTTTGAAATTCCTCGATCGACTGGCGGTACTGCCCGGTGCTCTGCAACACGGTGCCGTACACCCGATGGACATCCATGATTTGGGGCGCCTGCGCTGCGGCCTGGGCAGCCAGATCGGAGGCTTCGACAAAGCGCCCCTGGTCGGACAACACTTCCGCGCGGAAGGCCAGCGCCTGGGCGTAAATGTCCGTCCCCGAGTGGACGAGCTGCATCGAACGCGTGGCTGCGTTCAGCGCTTCCGTCAGGTACTTCTCTCTGACGTCGCCGACTTCGAGGGCCGCCGACCAGTCGTACACCAGGGCGCGGACGGCATGGACGTACCCGTCATCCGGGCTGGCCTTGACCGCCGCATCGATCGATTGGCGCGCCTCGGCCAGACGTGGGCGCTGATCGCCGAACGTCAACAGAGCGCTGGAATAGGTCTGGATGCGAGCCAGCTGCGCCAGCAGGCTGCCGTCTTGAGGCGACTGGGCGGCCGCGCTCTTATACGCTGCGATGGCCCGGTCCAGATTGCCGGCTGAGAATTGGCTGTCGCCCTCGTCGGCGTAGGATGACGTGGTCCGCGTGGGAGTCGGCTCCGCCATGAAAAGAGGCTGAACGCGTCGGGTCTCCACGGACCAGGCGAGCGTGATCCCCGAGCCAATGAGGATCAGCAACACGACCGCCCGCCAGGCCCTGACCTTCCGCCCGAAGGGCATCTTCTCCCCGGTCAGACGCATATCGGCGGGTCTTCCCGGCCTCAGCCCGACGAGGCCGGCGTGGCCCGCGGCGTCGGGCTGGGCTTCAGTACACCGCACAGGACCAGCCCTTCCGTGGCGTTAGCCACGGCCGTCTCGTCGTCCTTGACCCCGGCAATCAACGCCTGGAAGATCTGGACCGCCTGGTCGCATTGCTGCGTCTTGGCCAGTGCCAGCCCGTAGGTCCAATAGAACTCGACCACACCCGCGTCGCCCGGGTCGATCGGCATACCTTGGACGGCGACCCCTTTGTCCGTCGTGCCCCCATGGACAGCCAGGTTCAGCTCGGTCACGGCCTTGTCGAACTGATTGTTCTTGTAGAGCATCCGACCCAGGTTGCCATGCTGCCGCGGGCTCGACGGCTGCAGGTCGACCGCGGCCGCGGCGTACTGGCTGGCCTTGCCGAAATCGCCAGCGCGAGCATAGGCCTGGGCGATCCTCGTCAGCGGCTGGGTATTGGTCGGGGCCAGTTGGCTGGCCTGCAGGTAGCTGCTGATGGCCCCGTTCGTGTCTCCCTGGTTGAACAGCATGTCGCCGATCTTGACGTGCAGCATGGCCAGGTTCGGGTTGATGCGCAACGCGGTCTCGTATTCCTTCGACGCCTCGGCATAGTTCTGGGTAAGCTCCCAGACGTAGCCCAGGGCGCGGTGGGCCTCCAGCAAATTGGGATCCATCTGGACGGCCCGGTCGGCCTCCTCCTTGGCCTTCTTGTAGTTGTCCAGGCTGCTGTCGATTAGGACCTCGGCATAGTATGCGTGGGCCAGCGCCAGGTTAGGGTCGATCTTCAACGCGGTTTCCACCTCGCGTTGTGCATCGGCATACTTGATCTGGAAGTCCAGTGCCCAGCCGTGGACCGCGTGCGCCATGGCCGAGTTCGGGTCGATCAACAGCGCGTCGCGCGCCGATCCCTCCGCGTCGTTCCACTGGCTGTTGAAAACCTGAACCCGCGCCAGCTCGACGTAGAAAGAGGCCTGCTGCGGGTCGGCGGCGATCGCCTGCCGGTAGGCGGCGATGGCCTGATCTAGCTTGCCAGCCTCGAACAGGCTCTTGGCCTCCATGACGTAGGTGACGGGGCTGCGTGTTGGCGTGGGCGTCTCGACGAAAAGCGGCGGCACGCTGGGCACGATGAAGCGCTCCAGGTAGACGGCAACGGCGATCAATCCCAGCAGGAGCAGGACGCGCCAGGGATTGACCGGCCGCCGCTTCTTGCGCATGTTCCACTTGCTGCCGCTGAGATACATTATGTTCGGAAGACCCGCCCCCGCGGAGAAGAATCATCTTACCACCCGCGCTTTTCGAGCGTCAAGCGAGCCCGTTTTGGTATAATCGCCCCAATGGCCCCATCCGACTCATCCGGGCTGTCCTCCGGCGATACCCAACCCGTGCCGACATCGACCCAGCCAACGCCCGCAGCGCCTCGTCGGCTGCGCTGGCTTCGGTGGCTGGGGCTGCTGGTGATCCTGGCGCTGGTCGCCGGCTCGGCCAGCGGTTACCTGGCCGGGTCGGGGCAGCGTCGGGCTGCGCGCCAGCAAGCCTTCAGCGCCAAGGCCAAGGAACAGTTCGACCTGGGCGTTCAGGACCTGCAAGCCCAGCGCTATGAGTTGGCGCGCCAACGATTTGAGTACGTGATCCAGATCGATCCGGGTTATCCGGGCATCATCGACCAGATGGCCGCCGTCCTGGTGGCCCTGCACGCGCCGACCTCAACCCCGATCAGCCTGGCGAGCCCGACGCCCAACAACGCGCCGGTCGAACAGCTTTTGACCGAGGCCCGAGCGGCCCTGAGCAGCGGCGATTGGACCACCGTCATCGACACGCTGATCGGCCTGCGCGCCAAAGATCCGACCTACAAAGCCGTCGAGGTCGACGGCCTGCTGTATGCGGCGCTGCGCAACCGCGGCGTGCAACGCATCTCCAAGGAGGGCGCCCTGGCGGAGGGCCTGTACGACCTAAGCCGCGCCGAACGATTCGCCCCGCTCGACCGCGACGCCGACAACTGGCGCAGTTGGGCGGAGCTCTACCTGACGGCGGACTCGTTCATGGGCTTGAACTGGGCCGAGGCGACCCGCCTGTTCGCGCAGGTCTTCGCCGTCTCACCATACCTGCGCAACGACGCCTACTTCAAATACGCCATTTCGGCCCAGTCGTATGCCGAACAGTTCATGGCGGCGGGGGACCCCTGCGGCGCCATGGATCCGTACGGGCAGTCCCTGACCGCCATGCCCAACGCCACGCTGGAGCCGACGGCCACATATGCGGCCGACGCCTGCGCCAAAGCCACCGCCCCCAAGCCTCCGACGCGCTCGGCAACCGAGACGCCCTCGCCCGAGGCGCCCACCCCAACCCCGACCGAGACTCCGACACCATAGAGGCGGCCACCCCTTGCCTGCCTGGGCCCTCGCCATCGCTTATTGGCTCCACATGGCCGCCACGATCGTTTGGATCGGCGGCCTGTTCTTTCAGGCGGCGATCTTGGCCCCGGCGATCGCCCGCGGCCTGCCGGTTGGCTCCCGCGCCGGCCTCTTGCTGGCCATCCGCCGCCGCTTCGAGCCGTTGGCGTGGCTGAGCCTGGCGGTCCTGGCCTTCACCGGCATGACGCAGATGGCCGCCAACCCGCACTACGTCGGGTTCCTACAGATTCATGATACGTGGTCCGCCGCCATCCTGGCGAAACACGCGTTGATCGTCATCATGGTGTGCGCCGCCGCGTTTCAGACCTGGGTCGTTCAGCCGCAATTGGATCGGACGGTTATCCTGGATGCCCGCCGCGCGTCGCCGGGCGATGGATTGGAGCGGCTCCTGCGGCGCCAGGCGCGCCTATCCACGCTCAATCTCACCCTGGGCTTGATCGTCCTGGCCTTGACGGCCGTCGCCCGCTCGGCTTGAGGCCCGCCGCGCGCTGA
>JBGOYQ010000176.1:0-3882 GCA_041479735.1 Anaerolineae bacterium
CCTATATTACCTTCCGCTATGCACGCAATGTGGCCCAGGGCCACGGCTTGGTCTATAACCCGGGCGAGCGAGTCCTAGGTACGACGACGCCGTTGTTTGCTTTCGTCCTGGCCGGGGCGGCGGTCGCTCTTGGGACGGACCATATCCCCACGTATCCTCTCGTCGTGAATGCCTTGGCGGATGGTGCCAGCGTCCGTATCTTCTTCTGGATGCTTGGTCGGCTCGGCGTCGGCAGGACGCTCAGGACGGTTGGCGGGTTGATGCTGGCCTTGTCGCCTCTGGGAATCCGCTACGCAGTCGGAGGAATGGAGTCGTCTCTTGCCACCCTTTCCGCCTTGGCCATCACGGCGTCCACATTGCTGGGAAGGAGGCGCAGTGCGAGCCTGATTGGCTCGCTGGCCTATCTGATCCGACCCGACCTGTTGGCCGCGACCGCCAGCGCCGGCCTGGCCGACTTTTGGGACGAGCGACGTGTCCCTAGAAGGCTGCTACTCACAACCTCCGGAGTTGTTCTGGGGGCGGCTGTCCTCATGACGTGGACCTATGGGACCCCGTGCCTAACTCAGTCCTGGCCAAGATGGCACCGATCTATCAGGCCAGCCCATGGCTGAACACGATCCAGTTCTTGTACGGTTTCGTGGGGCTGTTCCTGGGCAACTTTATCGTGCCAGCGGCCAAGGGCATCATCGCGGCGTCAAATCCCATCCGGACGCTGGTTGCCCTGGCGGCCGCGCTTCCTTTCCTATTCCTCTGGGCGCGGGGCGCCCTGGTGGCTATCCGGCGAAGCCGCTTATGGCTGGCCCTGGTCGTGTTTCCCATTTCCATCGTCCTCGTTTACTCACTGGCCGGTGCGAGGGGCTCCGTCATCGCTGAATGGTATCTTCCTCCATTGACACCGTTCTTCCTTGCGCCCGTGCTTCTGGGCCTCGACAGTATCCTAGCCCCGCTCCCCCCAAGGTGGAGTCTGCTTCTCTCCTCAGCCGTAGGCTGCGCCCTCCTTGCTATCTGCCTGGAGGGTCTCAACCTCGGCCGCGATGCCCAACGACCCTTCCTGCTCCCCTTGGCGGTGGACACAGAGAGGGAGACACGGTACCTCGCCGTCGCTCTCGAGCTGCGAGGGCAGATCGCCGCGACCGACATAGTGGCGGCCCCCGAAATAGGCGCCCTGGGGTATTACTGTGAGTGCCGCATCCTCGATACCGTGGGGCTCGTCTCCCCACGCGCATTGGCTTACTACCCTTTGGCGGCAAAGGTTGGTGACATTTTGAACGCGGTTCCGCCAGGCTTGATTCGGGACTCCCGCCCGGAGTGGCTGGTCAGCCTTGAGGCCTTCCTTCGCCCGGTGCTGCTAGAGGATCCCTGGTTCCGCGCCCATTACAGGCTGGTGGGAGAAGTCCCTATTCAAGCATTCGGCAGCAATGGCCTGTTGATCTACCGTCGATCCGACTAGCAACCGGGGCGGATCTGTAATCGCAGGTCGACGAGACCGAGCGAGGAGCGACAGGGAGTGTAGAAAGCGATGCCTTCGAGCGTGACCGCGGCGCTGATCATCTATTCCCCGGAACACAACCTCCCGTCACATCCGGAAAACGTCGGTCGATTCGCACTGCTCGAGCCGACCCTGCGCGACATCGCCGGCGTGCGCATGCTCCAACCACAGTCGGATCCGGCCGAGGCTGATGTGATCGCCCGGGTCCACCCTCGTGTCTACCTCGATGCCCTGCAGGCGGCGTGCGCCGACGGACCCGGATACCTCGATCCGGATACCTATGTGACCCCCGGATCATATACGGCGGCCATCATGGCCGCGGGCGGCACGCTGCAGGTCCTGGACGCGGTGATGTCGGGTCAGACGGACTCGGGCTTCGCACTCGTCCGGCCGCCTGGCCACCACGCCAGCGCGACGGTCCCGATGGGATTCTGCTTGCTCAACAACGTCGCCATCGCCGCCCGCCAGGCCCAGGCACAAGGCCTGGACCGCATCATGATCGTCGACTTCGACGTTCATCATGGCAACGGGACTCAGGCGATATTCCTCGAAGATCCCACCGTGCTGTACGTCTCCACGCACCAATGGGGTATCTATCCTGGTACCGGCGCCTTGGGCGAGACGGGCGAGGGCGCCGGCGCCGGTGCCACGGTCAACATCCCGCTGCCCCCCTACTCGGGCGACAAGACGTTCGCGGCCGTCGCAGACGAGATCCTTCGCCCTCTCGGCCGCCGGTTCAAGCCGGACCTCCTGTTGGTCTCGGCAGGCTTCGACGGCCATTGGCGTGATCCGCTCGCCCAGTTCGGACTGACGTCTGCCGGCTACTACTACCTGGCAGCCGTCATCCGAGCCATCGCCCAGGAGCAGTCCGGCGGCAAGGCACTTTGCGTCCTCGAAGGAGGCTATGACCCACAAGTCCTGGCCGCCGGCATTCGGGCGGTCTGCCACGCCTTGCTCGGGCTGCCTCAGCCCAAAGACTCTCTCGGAGGATCCGCTTACGTCGAGCCGGACTTCCAGCCATTGTTGGAGAAGGTGAAGGCGATCCACCGGCTGTGAGCCGGCACGGTACCTGCAACCCCGGCTACTCGGCGGCTGCGCCTGCCGGCCTGCGGGCGTCGATTTGTGCCTGGGCACGCGGTCCGCTTGCGCAAACGTTCTAACTGGGGCATACTTCCCTCAAGGGAAGCTCAATGGCAGAGATAAGTTTGCGCGCCTACATCAAGGAGATCGACGATCTCGTCGAGCACGAGCAACTCGACGAGGCGATCGCGTACTGCCGTCACATCCTCGAGACCTATCCCAAGCACCTGGAAACCTATCGCCTGCTGGGCAAGGCGTACTTGGAAGCCAAGCGCTACGGGGATGCCGCCGATCTGTTCCAGCGCGTGCTGTCGGCCGTGCCCGACGACTTCGTGGCCCACATCGGCATGGCCATCGTCCGCGAGGACGAGGGCAACCTGGATGCCAGCATCTGGCACATGGAGCGCGCCTTCGAGACCAACCCCGCCAATCCTGCGATTCAGCAGGAGCTCCGCCGCCTCTTCGGTCGCCGGGACGGGCTCGAACCCCACAAGGTTCGCCTGACCCGCGGCGCGCTGGCCCGCATGTACGCCCACGGGGAGCTCTACCCGCAAGCCATTGCCGAACTCCGTTCCGCCCTGCAAGAGGACCCCGAGCGCCCGGACCTGCAGGTCTTGCTCGCCAACCTGTATTGGCGGATGAGTCAACGCGCCGAGGCGTCCGAGGTTAGTGCTCGCGTCCTCGAGAAGTTGCCGTACTGTCGCGACGCGAACCGGATCATCGCCGCTGCGCTGCAGGCCGATTCCAAGGTCGATGCTGCCGCCACCTACCACCGCCGCCTGGCCTCCCTAGATCCATATGCGGCTTTCGTCGAGACCGCCATGGTGGACCCACAAGGCGTCGATGCGAACTCTGTCCATCTGCAGAAGATGCTATGGCAGCCGGGTCAGCCCCTCCCTTCGGCTGAGCCGGCGAGGCGGGATTGGGCGTCATCCGTCGGCGCAGGCGTCCGACCGCCGAAAGACGCGCCTCAGGTCCCCGGGCCGGTACCATCCTGGCTCGAGTCCGTACCCTCACAACCGGCCCCGGCCACCCCTGTCGCAACCCCACTAGACGACGCCGGTGCAGCCGTGGTGCATCCGTTTGCCGGCGCCAAGCCGCCCTCCGAGCCGATCCCGGAATGGATGCGCGGCGCCGGCTGGACCGAGGCGACAGGCGAAGCGGTCGAAGGACCGGTGAGCTTCAGCGATGAGGAGTTGAAAGTCGCGGAGAAACAACCCGAGCCCGCCGGGCTTGTCCCGGCGGACATCCCCGATTGGCTGAAGGACATCGCGCCGTCCGAGGTTGCGGAAGCCGTGCCGTCGGATGAGGCC
>JBGOYQ010000177.1:0-3860 GCA_041479735.1 Anaerolineae bacterium
AGCGGCAGGTAGTACACGCCACCGGCGTTCTTTCCCGAGGAGCCCGAGCCCTTCCAGCCGCCGAAGGGCTGGAAGCCGGGCCAGGCACCTGTCGTGGCGCCTTGCGGGCGGTTGGCGTAGCTCACACCCGCCTCGATCTTGTCGAAGAACCACGCGGTTTCGTCTTCCGAGCCGTAGAAGCCGGCCGTCAGCCCGTAGTTTACGTCGTTGGCCTCGCGCATGGCTTCCTCGAGGTTGCTGACCGGGGCGACGGTTGTGATTGGCAGGAACATCTCATTCTTCCACAGGCGATGGTTCAACGGCAGATCGCCGACCAGCGTCGGCTGGCAGAAGAAACCCTTGGCCAGCTCGCCTTGGGCCAGCACCTTGCCGCCGGTCAGGAAGCGGCCGGATTGCGACAACTCCTCGCAGAAGCTTTTGTAGTCCTTGTACGAACTCTGGTTGATGACCGGACCCAGGAAGACCTCTTTGCGGGTCGGGTCGCCGATGCCCAGCTTCTCGGTTTCGGCCACCAGTCTCTCGACCAGTTTGTTGTAGACCGGCTTCTCGACGAAGACGCGCGAGGCGGCCGAGCACTTTTGCCCCTGCAGGCCGAAGGCGGAACGGACGATGCCGCGGACGGCGCGGTCCAGGTCGGCGTGGCGGGAGACGATGGCCGGGTTCTTGCCGCCCAGCTCCAGGATCGCCGGCCGGACGTAGCGGCCGTTGGCGAAGGTGCGGAAGATGCCCATGCCGACGTCGAACGAGCCGGTGAAGGTGATACCGTCGACCTCGGCGTTCTCGATCAGCTCCTGGCCGATGGTGCTGCCGGGGCCGGTGACGTAGTTGAAGGCGCCGTCAGGGATGCCGGCATCGCGAAAGCACTCGGCGATCAGGCGCACGGTCCAGGGCGTGTTGGTCGCCGGCTTCATGACGATGGTGTTCCCGGCCACCAGCGCCGCGCCGGCCGGGCCGGTGGTCAGCGCGCACGGGAAGTTGAACGGGCTGATGACGACCCAGACGCCGTAGGGGCGCAGCACGGACACGTTGCTGGCGCTATAGCCCTTGAGAGGGTCCTTGCCCATGCGAACGATATAGCCCTTGTTGGCGACCATTTGATCGCAGGCGTAGCGGATGAGATCGGCGGACTCGGCGCAATCGCCGAGCGCCTCGCTGCGATTCTTGCCCACCTCCAGCGACATGACCGCGCCGAACTCGTAGATGCGCTTATCCATCAGGTCGGCGGCCTTGCGCATCAGGCGGACACGATCGCGCCAGGGTGTGTGGGACCATGCCGGGAAAGCCTTGCGGGCGGCGGCCAATGCCTGGCGGGCGTGCTCGGGGGTGCCCTTCTGGAAGACCGCCAAGACCCAATCGCGGTTGATCGGCGAGCGGTGCTCGAACTTGTCCGCCGACTTGACTTCCTTGCCGCCGATGATCATGCTGACCTCGCGGCCGAGCTCGGCCTTGGTCTTGGCGACCGCGGCATCGTAACGGGTGTGCATCTCGGCCGGCGGGTCGAACATCGTGGCATAGGTGAGCTTGAAGGACTTGGCTTTCTGCGCGGGCATGCGTGAAACCTCCTCATCAGGAGAATGGACCGGATGCGCGATCCGGTTGGGTGCCTGGGACGTAAGGCTGCGAGGGACTGTGTGTGGCCAGGGCCTCCGTTGAGGGGTGTGATGAGCCGATGTTGTCGGCTGGCCGATTTGGGAAAACCGCAGGAGCCTGCCGTCGGGCCCAACATCCGCCTGGCCAGGACCGATCGAGGCGGCTCGCAGACCAAGTATAGCCGCGGCCTTCGCCGCCGTCAAAACGGCGATGTATACTCCCTCGCGGGGGTCAGCGTGACCTGGGTCCATGCAGACATCTATGCCGGCGGTGGCGACCATATCCCCGAGACCTGGGCGCAATTCGCCGATCAGACGCGTATTGCGGCGATACTTCACCTTCGGCCAGGGAAGGCCGCCCGATTCGAGGGGCCGATGCCGGCCGGGTTCCTGTGGTTGAACATCGGGGATGAGTCCGAGGCGGGGATGGAAGAACGCTGGTTGGCGGGCCGCTACCTGCAAGAATGCCTGGAGGCAGGGCAGAAAGTGCTGATCCATAGCAGCCTTGGCCGGCACCGAACCCGTTGGGCGTACGTCGCGTACGGAATCTACTCCGGCCGCGCCGCCAAGGCGGTCCTGCGGCAAGCGGCTCAATCCCCCTGGCTTTCCCCGTATCACACCGATACCGCCGGGTGGCAGGCGTTCGAGCAGGCGGTCAAAGCCCGGCGCAAGGCGCTTGAGCGGAGGCCCTCCGTCTAGGGAAGGAGCGCGCGATGCTGTTCACCGATTCGGTCTACGTCGGCATCGATCCGACCGCGGGCAAACGCCCGATGCACATCGCCGCGCTGGACGGGGACCTGCGCCTGGTGGCGATGGATTCGGGCGACCTCGAGTCTGTCCTGGCCTTCATCGGCGGCGTTCAAGACGGCGTGGTGGCGATCGATGCCCCGCAATCCCCCAATCAGGGGCGCATGCTCGACCCGGAGGTCCGCCGGCGTTTCGACCTGCGGCCGGGCGGGCGGACGTGGGGTCAATGGAAGGTTTGCGAGTATGAGCTCAGGCGCCGGAACGTCCGCCTGTACAACACGCCGGGCAAAGAAAAGGAGGCCCCGCAGTGGATGCGCACCGGGTTCTCGCTGTACCGGCGCCTGCGCTCGGCTGACTTTCGCTTTTTCGCGCAGGGCGAGGATCGCCCGCAACGGGCCATGATCGAGGTCCATCCCCACGCCTGCTATGCCGCGCTGCTCGAGCGTCGCCCATTCCTGAAGAACACGCTCGAGGGCCGGCTGCAGCGCCAGCTGGTCTTGTACCTGGAGGGGTTGGACATCTCTAATCCCATGAACGTGCTGGAGGAGATCACCCGCCATCACCTGCTTACCGGCCAGCTGCCGTTGGGCGGGCTGTACGACCACGATCAGCTCGACGCGCTGGCGGCTGCCTTCACGGCCTACCTGGTGGCGGTCAAGCCGGCGCGCGTCTGCCAGGTCGGCGACCGCCAGGAGGGCTTGATCACTTTGCCGGTCGCTCAGCTCAAGGACTTCTATCACTAGCAGATAGCGGAAGAAAACGCGCTAAACATGGAGGAGATACATGGGGTGGTTAAGGCGAAGCCCCAAGCCCCATCTGCATATCAATCTCCCTGCTGGCGCCCCTTGCGGTAAGCTCCTAGGCTGCAGATCCGACTTCCGAAGTCGTTCGCGTGGGCGGGAGTCTGATGGCCGCCGGTTGCACGAGTCTGCCAAGCGGCGCGAGACTTGGTTCTGACAAGCTGACCCCTCTGACGACCTCGAATAGTCGACAGGCTTCGGCCTAGTTGGACCCGGGCATGCCGACGCTGCGCGGCGAGTGCCGAGGCCCGCCTGCTTGCCAGATCGGGATGTGCCAAGCCGGAAGTCGAGTTCTGTCACCCATTCGAGGATGGCGTACATGCCCGAGACCAGTGAACAACACTCCCACAAGTACGTCCTCGCGATTGACTTGGGTTCGGGCGGCCCCAAGGTCGGCCTGGTGGAAGACACCGGCCGGGTCGTCGCCAGCGCCTTCGAGCGCAACGAGGTCCTGTTCCTGCCGAATGGCGGCGTCGAGCAAGATCCGCGCGAGTGGTGGCGGACGGTGGTCAGCGCCGTCCGCAAGGTCATCCAGGCGGCGCGTGTCCCGGCCGAATCGATCGTCGCGGTTGGATGCACAAGCCAATGGTCGGTCACGGTGGCGGTCGACGCCGACGGCGAGCCGCTGATGAACGCCGTCTCGTGGATGGACAAGCGCGGCGCCCCGTACAACCGGCGAATCACCCAGGGTTTCCCCAGCGTCGAAGGCTACGCACTGGGGAAG
>JBGOYQ010000178.1:0-3842 GCA_041479735.1 Anaerolineae bacterium
GCCCGGACCGATGCCGGCCTGCGCTCGCCAGCCAGCGTCATTCGCATTAGCAAGCCGGTCAAGTCATGGGTGCTGCCGGCGGCCAGCCGTTCGACACCCTCGGCCAGGTCGTGATCGAGCAATCCGTTCAAGATCGTGTCGGCCCAGATCGGCGGGGCGGCCGTCGTCAACAGGACCAAGTCGCCCGGCTGGGCTTCAAGATGGTGAAAGCGTAGGAGGGGCGCGGCCGCCAGGCCGAGCGGCCGCGCGGCGGCTTCATCCGACACCAATCGATTGACCTGCCCCGGCCGGATGACGATCGCCTGCCCAACGCCGCTCTGCGCCAGATACAGATCGCGCCCGCGCAAGACGCCCAGCATCATCCGCCCTTGGACCCGGCTGACGCCTTCATCGGCCTGGTTCAGCCCCAACAGATGATCATTGACGGCTTCGGCGGATTGCCTCATCGCCGCCGTGACGGAGCCGGGGGTCGAGAAGTACGCGCCGGACGCCAGGTGAGCCAAGTGATCGACCAGTCCCGGGGCTAGCGGCTGGGCCGACTGCAGGCCCAGGCTGATAAAGACGAAATCCTCGGAACGGCCGCGGGCCGCGCGGCGCGGCGCGGTCAGGGCCAACGTGCCGGCCGGAGGCGTGACGCGGGCACCGCCGCCGGCGAGGTGGATCAGGGCAACATCGGCTTCGAGGGTCGGGGGCATGATGGTATTCTACCGATTCCTCCGGTGTGCCGCAAACTCGATGCAAGTCGCGGGCCTGCGCTGGTACAATCAGCACCGCGTTCCGCCCCTGGAATCCAGCATGATAGTCGACTTCGTGCATGACCTGGCCGGATTCGACGCCCTGGCCGTCGAGTGGGATAGGCTGTTGTCCCGTTCGGCCAGCGTCGTGCCATTCTTGCGGCACGACTACCAGCGCCTGTGGTGGTCGACGCTCGGTGGCGGCGAGTGGTCCCGGGGCGAGTTGTGGATCGGCGTGGGGCGTGATTCGTCTGGACAGGCGCTGGGCATCGCGCCTCTGTTCTGGGGGAGCAGCCCCGAGCAGCCCCCGGCCCTCCGCCTGCTGGGGAGCATCGAGATCTCCGACTACCTGGACCTGGTCGTCCCGGCCGAGCACGCCGACGATCTGGCGCGGGCTGTCCTGGATGCATTGGCCTCGAATGGGCCCGAAAGATGGTCCAGCCTCGATCTCTACAATATTCCAGACAAATCACCGTCGCTTCCGGCGCTGGAGAGAGCAGCCGCCGAGCATGGCTGGAGGAGTGTGCACGAGCGCTTGCAGCCCTGCCCGGTCATCCGGCTGGACGCGGATTGGGAGACCTACCTGGCCCGGCTCGACAAGAAGCAGCGCCATGAGCTGCGGCGCAAGCTGCGTCGGGCCGAGACGAACCCCGTGCCAGTCGAGATGCGGTTGGTGGAGCCGGGGCAAGACATCGGGGCGGCGATCGAGGACTATCTGCGATTGATGGCGACCGATCCGGACAAAGCCGCCTTCCTCACACCGGCAATGCGCGCCCACTTCGCCGCGCTGATCCAGATGGGAATCAACGACCACTGGGTGCAACTGGCCTTTCTCGACGTGGGAGGCGTGCCGGCCGCGGCATACCTGAACTTCGACTACGCCGGGCACATCTGGGTCTACAACTCGGGCCTCAACCCGGACTTCCTGCCGCTCTCGCCGGGATGGGTCCTCCTTGGACGGCTGATCGAATGGGCCATCCGCAACGGCCGGCAGGAATTCGACTTCCTGCGGGGCGAAGAGGACTACAAGTTCCGCCTCGGCGGCGCCGAACGCTCCATCTGCCGCTTGACTCTATCCTGCTGACCCCAATGGCCTCCGGTCGCCCGCCCACGCCCGCCAAGCCTATACGGAGCGGGAGCCCGGCCGCCTGCGCCATCCCACTTCCTTATATAAGCCTCCCGCACGATCCCACGGTCGGAGCCTCGTCCAGACGGCAAAGGGTGATCGCATGACAGGCACGCGTGCCCGAATAGGCCTGGCCCTGACGGTAATCTTTTGGGGTGGCTCGTTCATCGCCATTAAGATCCTGCTGCGCGAGTTGAATCCGGCGGTTATCACCGCGGTGCGGTTCGCCATGGGGGTGGCCATCCTGGCAGCCGTCAGCGCCAAGCGCGGCCAGTTTCGCCTGCCCCGCCTGCGCCAGATCCCGCTGCTGGCCCTGTTGGGCTTCTCCGGCATCGCGCTGCATCAGTGGCTGCAGGCCACGGGCCTGCAAACCGCCTCCGCCAGTGTGACCTCGTGGATCGTGGCGACAATCCCGGTCTTCGTGGCCCTGCTCGGCTGGCTGGTCCTGCACGAGCGCATGGGGGTGCAGCGGGTGGCCGGGATCGGCTTGGCGGCTCTCGGCGTGATCCTGGTCGTCGCCGGCGGAAATCCGGCGGCGCTATTCGCCGGCCGCATCGGATCGATCGGTGACATCTTAATCGGTTTGAGCGCCGTCAACTGGGCGCTCTTCACCATCTTGAGCAAACGCGCCCTGGACCAGGGGCAGGCCGAGGCCGGCGCGGGCGTCGCCTCTCGGCCCGGCCAGTTGATGTTGCACGTCATGGGGTTCGGGTGGCTGTTCAGCCTGATCTGGATGGCGGCCGCCGGTGGCTGGGATCGCCTGGCGAGCCTCAGCCTTGCCGGCTGGTGGGCGATGCTCTTCTTGGGGGTCGCCTGCTCGGGATTGGCCTACCTGTTCTGGTACGACGCGCTCGACGTCATCGATGCCACGCAGGCGGGCGTGTTCCTGTATTTCGGTCCGCTGGTGACGGTGGCGCTGGCCTGGCCGCTGCTGGGTGAAACGATCACGATCGGGGCGGCCATCGGCGGCCTGGCCATCCTGATGGGTGTCTGGTTGGTCGAACGGGCCTGAGGCCGACGGCCGATAGGCGTCAACGCGGCCACAAGCCGAGGCGCCAGAGGATCGCCAGGCCCACGAGAATCAAGACCAGCAACAGGAACACGCCTACGACCGCCGCGGTCAGGGGAAACGCACGCCGCCTTCGGGCTCCCGGAGGCACGGTCGCCAAGATCACGGTGATGTTGTCAAACCCGCCATGGGCGCGAGCCAGTTCCACCAACGCCTGGGCCGCCGGGGTCGGCGCCTGGTGGGCCAGGACATCGGCTAGCTCGGCGTCGGTGACCATATCGCTCAACCCGTCACTACACAACAAGACCTGATCGCCGGAACGCAGGCGCAATCCCTGATTGGCCGTCGACCGCACGTCGCTCTCCTCCGGCGACAACCGCAACCGCAGATCGGGCTGAGGCTCCTGCACGCCGCCCAGATGCCGCCTCAATACATGCGCGTGCGGATGATCGTGCGCCTCCTCAGGCGTGATGACGCCGTGGTCCAGGGCTTCCTGGACCCAGGTGTGGTCCATGCTGATCTGCCGAAGGGTCTCTCCTCGGAAGAGGTAGATGCGACTGTCGCCGACGTTGGCGGTGTATAGCCTGGGGCCGACGACCCAGGCGACGGCTATGGTCGAGCCCATGCCGGCCAGGTCCTGCGACTCGCCGCTGGCACGGGCGATCACGCGCCCGGCCTCGACGACCGCCGCCCGTAGCTGCTTGACCGGCTGCCGACCGCTGGAGGCCGCCAGACTGTGGACGAGGGTGTCGACGGCCAGGCGCGCTGCCACCTCGCCTGCCTGGTGCCCGCCGATGCCGTCGGCGACGACCGCCAGCAGCGACGGCATCCTGTCGGATTCGATCTGATAGGCGGTGACCGAGAACGCGTCCTCGTTGTTCTTGCCGGTCTCACCCGGGTGACTGAGCGCGGCGACGGTCAGGTGAGGCTGGTCGGCATGAATCATGCGCGTGGCTCCTTGGCGCTCTTCGGC
>JBGOYQ010000179.1:0-3840 GCA_041479735.1 Anaerolineae bacterium
GAGACCAGATTGCTTAGTGAGCTGCATGAGAATGCGGCGGTGGCCAGGACCGCCAAGACCACGAACCCTACCTTACGCGTGCCCATGAAGTACGTCCTCCTTCAGACCGACTCCTGTCGCCCAGCGTCTTGGGCGAGCCATCTCGGCATTGTAACACCCAATTTGTCCATATCGGAGGTTCTTGCTTGGCCGCGGGCGCGCGCAGTCCGGTCGATCAAGGGACGGACCGCGGGAGAGCAAGATTGCGCTGGTTCAAATGTGGACTAGCGCCCGAAGCCTTGCCGAGGGCGCCTAACCGCCGGCCTGTCCGGGCTTTGGGGGCAACTGCGTGTGGCGATGTTCCGGCCCTCTCAGCACTCGCTGAAGCCGCAGGCATAGCACTTGCGGCAGCCCTCCTCATTGACGACAGCCGCGGCCCCGCACTCCGGGCACAGGTCGCCAATGCGGACCGGGAGCATGCTAGGGAGGGCCGGCTCGCTGACGATGAACCCGGTCTCCGGGGTCTGACCCAGGTACTCGGCCAGCGCCCGCGCCAGCCCATCCGGCAGGGAAAGCACGCGGTTCGGCCCGAAGCCCAGCGGTCGCCCGCCGCCGATCCCCGCCAGCTGACGGACGACCTCGGCCATTCTCTCGCGAGGTGGCACGGGCGAGGCGACGCGCAACAAATAGGAAATCAGCCGGCCGATCGCCTCCGACACGGCAGCCGTCTCGGAACCGGCCTTGGCGGTCGTGATGAAGACCTCGAACGGCTGGCCCTCCCCGCTCTGGTTCACGGTCACGAACGCCTTGCCGACCGGTGTGCTGATCTGATACGTGCAGCCATCCAGCCGTTGAGGCCGAGGCTGCTTCCCTTCCATCCACATCTGCAACTGGGCGGGCTCGGGCTCCCGGGCACCGGCCTTCTTCGAAGCGGTCGCCTTTGTCTCCAACACGACACGCTGCCGCGACCCGGTTACGTACACCGTCAACCCCTTGCAGCCCAGCTCCCAGGCGAGCATGTAGGCTTTGGCCACGTCCTCTTCCGACGCGCCTTCCGCGAAGTTGCAGGTCTTGCTCAGGCTGTTGTCAACGAACGCCTGCATGACGGCCTGCATGCGCACGTGCTCTTCGGCCGAGATGTCTTGAGACACTACGAACACGCGCCGGACCTCCTCAGGAATCTCGAGGACTGCCTGGCATGAGCCCTTGTCCATGACCTTGCTGACGATCCCCAGGCGGGCGACGTCGTCCAGACCGGCCTCGATCAGCGCCTGTTCGAACTGCGGGCTCATGTAGCTGAGCTGCAGGTCGGTCCCGTCGTCGTCGACGTGCCGGAAGTACGCCAGCGCGAAGACCGGCTCGCAGCCATAGCCTTCGCAGCCGGCGACCGTGGCGATCGTGCCCGTGGGGGCGATCGTCGTCTGGGCGGCGTTGCGGATTCCGTGGCGCTGGATGGACGTGACAGTCTCCTCCCAATCGATCGCCGGCCGGCCGAAGTCTCGGCCGTGCTCGACCAACGGGGTCGGAGGCGTCCATGTCATCATTTCCGGATCGTAGATGCTGCCATGGATGGCTGGAAATGGACCACGCGCCTTGGACAGCTCGACGCTGGTCATCATGCAATGGTAGCGGACGAACTCCATCGCCTGGGAGGCGAAGTCCTGGGCCTCGGAGGAACCGTAGCGCACGCCCACGTGGTACATCAGGTCGCCCAGCCCCATGACGCCCAGACCGATCCGGCGCGCCCGATAGGCGGCCTCCTTCAGCTGAGGCACGGCCGGGACGTAGGCGTTGGCGGTGACGACGTCGTCCAAGAAGCGTGTGCTATCGACGACGGCGACGCGCAACCGCTCCCAATCGACGGTGTTGGCCGGGCCGGCCATCTGCGCCAAGTTGATCGACCCCAGGCAGCAATTCTCATACGGCCCGAGCCATTGCTCGCCGCATGGGTTCGTGGCTTCCAGCGTATACAGGTGCGGTACGGGATTGCTGCGGTTGGCCGCGTCCAGGAAGAGCACCCCCGGTTCGCCGTTGTGGTGGGCGTGCTGGATGATCAGGTCGAAGATCTCGCGCGCCCGAACCGTCTCGACCACTTCGCCGGAGTGTGGCGCGATCAACTGGCAGTCGGTGTCATCGCGGACGGCGCGCATGAACGCGTCCGTCACGCCCACCGAGATGTTGAAGTTGGTGATGTGGTTCTCGTCGACCTTGCAGGTGATGAACTCGCGGATATCGGGGTGATCGACGCGCAGCACGGCCATGTTGGCGCCGCGCCGCGTGCCGCCTTGCGCCACCTCGCCGAAGGCCTTGTCGTAAACCCGCAGGAAGCCCACAGGCCCGGTGGCCTTGCCGCTGGACGAGCGGACCAGGGCACCTTTCGGCCGCAGCTTACTGAAGGAGAATCCATTGCCGCCTCCGGTCTGCTGAATCAGCGCCGCGTCGCGGAGCGTCTGGAAGATGCCGGCTGAGTCGCGCCCCATGTCATCGGAGATGGGCAGGACGAAGCAAGCCGCCAGCTGCCCCAGCGGGGTACCGGCGCCGGTGAATGTCGGCGAATTCGGGAAGAAGCGCTTCGCGGCGAGCAGCTCATAGAACGTCTTGGCGGTCGCCAGTACGTCCCCGCCCCATTCCGACTCGACCTCCGCCACGTGGTAGGCGACCCGCCAGAACATCCCCTCCACCGTCTCGCCTGGTCGGCCGTCTGCGCCGCGCCGGATGTAGCGTTTCGTCAGGACCGTCCGGGCATTGTCGCTGAGCTCGACTTTGCCCAGGTCGTCCGGCAACCCAGGCCGTTGAGCGATGGGTTCTTGATCGCCTTGGATCTGCACGTGGGAACGATCGGTCTCTAACATCGACTCTCCTCCGAGGCCATCACCAGACTACACATTGCCCGATAACAACACACGCCCCTGTCGCCTTCAGGCGCCCAGGCCGGGCAGAGCTCTAACTCTCTAACAGACGGTCGATTTCGTCGCGGATCGATCGCAGGTCGTCGAGGCCGAGGTAAACGATCGCGTAGCGGATATAGGCGATGTGGTCGAGCTCCTTGAGACCGGCGATGACCAGGTCGCCGACGACACGTGAGGAGACTTCCGCCTTACCCATCGTCTGCAACGTGGCCTCGACCTCGCCGACGAGACGATCGATGTCGGCGGCCGAGACGGGACGCTTGGCACACGCGATCCGAAGCCCGCGGGCGAGCTTCTCGCGGTCGAATTCCTCGCGGGTGCCATCCTGTTTGACCACCATGGGCGAAGCCAGGACGGCGCGCTCGTGCGTACTGAAGCGCTGCTTGCAGGCCATGCACACGCGACGACGGCGAACGCCGCCGCGCATATCGTGGGACGTGTCGATGACTCGAGTGCGTTCACTGTGGCAGTATGGGCAGCGCATGAGGCCACTCTGGGACAGTCGCCAGAACGGACGTTCGGCGCCACATGTCGGGCACGCCCCCGACTTGCCCCCGACATGTCCGGTCCAGGGGGCCAAATTCTAGCATGGGGACCACGGCGTTGGCAACCCTCCGATGGGTCGATTTGGCCGGATTCGCTAGTACTTAGGTCCCAGAGGCGGGGACGTGGCAGACCGACGTCGGGAGGAGGGCCGGCGTCGGTCTGCGGTCAATGGGCACCGCCGTGTGGCCGACCGGGCAGCGACCGGTCGAGCCGATTCGGGCGGGCCGAATGGGAGATGCGAGTCACCGGCGTCGCAGGAAGGCCGGGATGTCCAGGTCGTTGAGGTCGAACGCTCGCGGTTGGAAAGCCTCCGGGGCCGGCTCGGCCTTCTGCATACCGGCCTGGGCCTCGGTGCGCGACCGCGCCCGACGATCGATGCGGCCAATGCTGCTGACGCGCTCGAAGC
>JBGOYQ010000180.1:0-3829 GCA_041479735.1 Anaerolineae bacterium
ATGTCCTGGCGCAGCGACCCGGGAGTTGGGAAGCCTCGATCCCGCTGGCGCTGGCTCTGGAGCAACGTGGCGAGATCACGAAGGCAGCTGACGTGTTGGCGGCCATGAACGATCCGGTCCCAGCCTCCGCGGCCGCGCACTTCGGGCGAATTCTGATCTCCGATTCGCGTAGGGGTGATCAGCGCGTCGTCGATCGCGGGATCGCCGCGCTCGAGCTTGCTCTCGCCTCTGGCGACGCCGACCCGCAAGTCGGCTTCTGGTATGGGGTGGCTAAGGAGCGAGCTGGAAAGCAAGCCGAAGCGATGGAGTGCTATCGGCCTTACCTCGATGTCTCCAGCGCAGTCGATCCGGCCATTCGCCTGAAGGCGGTCCACGGCTTTGCACGATGTGCGATTGCCGCCGGGCAGTCGGCGCTCGCCCTCTCGACCCTTGAGCAGGCGCGCAGTCAGTTTCCCGGGTCATCGGAACTCCTCGTCGCCCTTTCCGGCGCCTATCTGGCGTCGGAGCTGCCACACGAGGCGCTTGAGATCGCTCACAAGGCCGTCGACCTCGATCCGAAGAACACTGTCGCCTTGGGCAGGTTGAGTGAGGCTGCCTCGCTCGCCGGCGAGCCGGACCTGGCGTTCTCGGCCCTCGAGAGCCAGGCTGCCTTGAATCCTCAGGCAGCCGAGCCTCAGCTGGCGCTCGCTCGACTCGCTCTGCAGGCTGGCAAGACGCTCGAAACCCGCCGCGCAATCGCTCGTGCCGTGTGGCTCGGACGCGACCTGGCAGATGCCGTCCACTCGGCTGCCGAACTTCTGCTGCGTATGGGCGAACGAACCACTGCGCACCGGCTGCTGCGCCGCGCCGCGGGGCTTGCACCCAACGACAAGTCGCTCTTGCGGCGCCTGGCCGTGATCAGTGACGAAGTTCGCGATCCCCACACCGCACAAGCGGCTTGGTCCCGGTTGGCCGAACTGGAACCCGACGATTCTGATGTACTGAAGCATGCCGCCCAATCGCACTGGGACCTCGGCCGACGTTCAGCCGCCATCGGCTTCTGGCAGCGCGCCCTGGCCCGCGATCCCGAGGATGGCGGCGTCGACCGCGCCTTGGCGACCGCCTACCTTGCAGAGGGTGACACCTCCCGCGGCCTGCAGGCCTACGCCGCCTCCATGGCCAAGTCTCCCGCAGATCCCGAGCTGGCCTTCGAGGCCGGACAGGCAGCTATGCAGCACGGCGCCTACCACCAGGCGAAGGCCGCCCTGGAGGTCGCCGCCCGGCTGAGCTCGGACCGATCTGAACCGCTGACCCGACTGGGCGAGTGCTGGCTGATGATGGGAAACGCGCTCGAAGCGCGGGCTGCGCTGGAAGCGGCGTGTGACGCCGCGCCGCAGCGGGCAGAACCGCATGCCCTGCTGGCCTCCGCGTTGTGGATCCAGGGCGACCTGCCCGCGGCCGTGGCGGCCCTGGAATCGGCTCGGCGGCAGAGTCTCGAGTCGCCTACCGCAGCTATCGCCCTGGCCCATAGCGCCATGCACCTGGCGCGCTGGGCCGATGCGCGCGCCACCCTCGACCAGGCGGCAAAATCGTGGAGCGATGAGCCCACGATCAAAAGGGAAGCCGTTCGGGTGCGAGTCCGGACGGCCGAAGCCGCCTGGATCTTCGCTCAGGTCGCGGATGCCCGGACTCACGCCCCGTCCCCCGACTGCGCCACCGACGCTGTCTACGCCGAGGTCCTCAAGCTCCTGAAGGGTCTCGATCCTGTTGGCCAGGAGAAAGTCGAAACGCGTGCTTTGCACCTCCGGACGGGGTTGGCCTTCGAACACGCCGATGCGGCCATGTTCGCCGAGGCAGAGGCTATCGCGGCGCTCGACCCCACGGGCGAGACGCGTGAAAGCTTGGTCATCGGCCACTTGCGTGCGCATCGAGTCCCGGATGCGGCCCGTGCGCTCGCCGGCTGGGCCGACATGCACTCCGCCTCGGAATGGTCGGCCTTGCTCTTCGGCCTGACCAATCTCGATGCGGGTCAAGCCGAGCCTGCTCGCCAGGCCCTGCTCGCCGCAGGACAAAACCCAGTGCTTTGGCCGTTGGCCGAGTTCCTGATCGGGCGGACCTGGCTGGCCGTCGGCAAGGTCGAACTATTCACCGAACATGCAAGCCATGCACTTGTCGCCTGGCCCGACGAACCCGTCTGGCACTTCCAGCTTGCCAACGCGTACTTGGAGCAAGGCCAGGCCGACGCTGCTCTCCCCCACCTACATCAGGCCGTCGAGTTGGCGCCCCAAGAGGGCGACTACCGGTTGGCGCTAGCGCGAACGCTCCGAGATACCGGCCAAATCAGCCAGGCGCAAGGCGCGTTCTCGGAGCTCGTTCAGTCGATGCCCCCAATCGGCACGGTCTGGAAGGAAGCTGGGCTGTGCGCGCTGTCGAACGCCGACTTCCCGCGGGCCCTGCCCTGGCTCGAACGAGCCAGCGGGTTGCTCCCATCGGATGCCGAGTGTCTGGTCGGGTTGGCGCGCTCCGCCATGCACCTCGGCCGGAACAAGGACGCTCACGATCACATTCAGTCGGCATTCCGAATCGCACCAGAAGATCCGCATGTGCTGTTGGCGTTCGGGGAGATCATGGCCCGCCAGGGCAAGTTCGAGAAGGCGATCCAAGCTTACGACCGGGCGCTGCGCCGCAGCCCCAACCCGCTGCCCGTGAAGTTGGCGCGGAGCCGGCTGTTGGTCAGCGTCGGCCGCGCCGAGCAGGCCGCCGAGGAGCTGGCCGCAGTCGTCGAGGCCCATCCGGAGGTGGACGAGGCCTGGGCCGCGTTGGCAGATGCACAGGACGCCTCGGGAAAGCGGGAAGCCGCCATGGCTTCCGCCACCAAAGCGGCCGAGCTTGCTCCGGCAAGTGCCGGGCACCGAGTTGCGCTGGGTCGGCTATGCCGCAAGGCCGGTCAGCTCGATCGGGCGTTGAGCGAGCTGTCCCAGGCGCAGGCGAGTTCTCCCTCGGACCCGGTTGTCTGGATGGAGCTCGGCCAGGTCTATGAGGACCGGCGGGAGTACAAGCGGTCCCTAGATTCGTACCAACGCGCCATCGAGCTTGATATCGACAGCGCGCCGGCGCACTTCCACGCCGGCCTCGTCCTCAAGAACATCAAGGCTTATCCGCAGGCCGGTCACATGTTCCAACGCGCGGTAGAGCTCAACCCGAAGGACCCCGACGCCCTGCATCAGCTCGCCGCCGTCCGTGCGCTCGAGCTGGTGCACGGAGGTATCGCCCAGCAGGCGGTGACCCTATGACCGATCGCACGTCCCTCCTCCTCCTGATCCGTGCCGCGCAGGCGGCGGCGCGCCATGATTTCGCACGCTCCACCGCCGCAGATTGGCTGGCGGCTTGGCCGGGCGACCTCGAGGTGCAGGCGCTGCTGGCCCAAGCGGAGATCGCGCTGGGCCATCGCGATCTGGCCACCGAGCGGCTCGGTAACATCGTGGTCTCGGATCCGGAGTACACCGAGGCTTATGACTTGCTGGCCGATTGCCTGAGGGACAGGGGCGAAGCTGCGCTCGGCAGGATCTTCGCCGCGTGCGCCCGAGCCTTGCGCGGCGGCGAGCCGGATCGCAAGGCCGCCCCGCCTTGGGCCGGTCCATTGGGCCGGGCGATCCGAGCCATCGCCGGCGGCGAGTCGACCGTCGCGGTGGCCGAAAGCCAGGCAGCACTGACCGCCAACGCGGACCTGCCTCTGCCCGCATTGATCGCGGCCAAGGCCCATCTCGCCGCCGGGGACCGCAGTGGCGCGTACGCGATTGCCAAGGCCGCCTCCGAACGCTGGCCGGAGTGCGTACCGATTCTCCTTCTG
>JBGOYQ010000181.1:0-3815 GCA_041479735.1 Anaerolineae bacterium
CATCAGGCCGAACAGGACCGCCCTTGCGCCCTGCCGTTTCAGCGGACGGGAGGGATGCCCATGGGCGATGGCTTCCGCCTCGATCGCGCTGGTGTACACACGGGCGCCGGTCTGCCTGAGCAAGGCGGGCAACGAGCCAATGTGATCGCGATCGGCGTGGGTGATCAGGATCCGCTTAAGATCGCCGGGCGCTCGCCCCAGGTTCCGGATGTAGGCCAGGATCTTCGCGTCGCTGCCCGCCAGGCCGGTGTCGATCAAGGTCAACCCATTGTCTTCGACCGCCAGGTAGGGGTTGGCGACGATGCCGGGTATGAGGTGAATCCCCGGGAGGATTTCCATAGGAAGGTCTCCTTTGCATCGTGCAGGTCGTCTTCGCCGCGGCTCGGATTGTCAACCTCCGGGTGCCTCGTGTCAAGACGACGGCACCCGTCCGCCCGTTACGCCGGCAACCGGGAAGAGCATGGTATAATCACCCGCTACTTCGCCACTCAATCTCAAGGAATTGGGGTAGGGTTCCATGCCGAAGCGAACATACCAGCCGAAGATCCGCCACCGGGCGCGCGTGCACGGTTTCCGGGCGCGCATGGCGACCAAGGGAGGCCGCGTGGTGCTCAAGCGCCGGCGCCTGCGCGGTCGCATGCGGCTGACCCACCGGATGAACGCCCACGTCAAGAAGATCAACTGGAACGCCTGATCGGGCTCAGTTCCGCGCGCCGGACCGCCAGGCTGCCGGGACCGAGCGGAGGCAAACGGCCGGTCCGATGAATGGAACGCAGACACCGGCTTCGAGGTTCTTCCGACTTCAAGCGGGTGCGGCGAACGGGAAGGTCCTATGCCCACCCGCTCGTGGTTCTGGTGGCCAGCCCCAACGGGCTGGCTTTCACGCGGCTGGGCGTGGCCGCCGGCAAGACGGTCGGCGACGCTGTCGAACGCAACCGCGCCAAACGACGGATGCGCGAAGCCTTGCGGGCGATTATCCCCGCCATCTCCCCTGGCTGGGATCTGATATGGATCGCGCGTCCGCCCCTAGCGCAGGCCGAGTGGACCAGGGTGCAGCAGGCCGTCCAGCTCTTGCTCCGGCGGTCGGGGTTGCTCGGGGGGAGCGAGGGTGAGCGCTGAGACCGCGCACGACCCGATGGTCGAGCCTTCTCTTCGCGACATCCCCGTATCGCTCGCCAACTTGCCGCGCCTACCCGCTTTGGCGCTGATCAGGCTGTATCAGATGACGATTTCCCGCGGGCTGCCCTCCGGCACCTGCCGCTTCTACCCGACGTGCTCGCACTACGGCTATCAGGCGATCGCCAAATACGGTCTTCTCAAAGGCGGTGCCATGGCCGTCTGGCGGGTCCTGCGGTGCCAGCCCTTCAACCCGGGCGGTTACGACCCGGTCCTATAGGAGCTCCATGTCGATCCTGCACTTCCGAATCGGACGGCCGGCGGCGATCCTGGTCTTCGTGGCGCTCGCCGGAATCCTGGCCGGCTGCGCTGGCGGTTCGATGACCGCCTCCAGCTGGCCGGGGATAGCAAGCGATGGGAAGACCGCCTACATCGCCTTCAACCAGGCCGTGTTCGCGGTCGACCTAGCATCGGGCAAGGAACAGTGGCGCTTCCCGACAACCGCCGACCGAAGCCTGACGTTGTTCGCTCCACCGGTGCTGTCCGATGACGGAAAAGTGATCGTCGGCGCGTACAACAAGGCGGTCTATGGCCTCAGCGCCAAGGACGGCTCACAGCTCTGGAAGTTCGAGGGGATCGACGCCTCGCAAGATCGCATCATCGGTGGGGCGACGGTCGCCGGGAATCTCGTCCTGGTGCCGTCCGCCGACCGCAGACTGTATGCGTTGAACGCAGCCTCGGGCGCCAAGGTCTGGTCGTTCACCACGAAGGGTCCGATCTGGGCTGCGCCCCTCGTGGACGGTGACAATGCCTACCTGGCCTCGCTGGATCACAACGTTTACGCGCTGTCTCTCAGCAAGGGCACGCTCCTGTGGAGCCAGGACCTGGGCGGCGCCATCGCCGACACCCCGACTATCGCCAATGGCCTGCTTCTGGTGGGAACATTCGGCAACGGCTTGAAGGCGCTCGACCCGAACACCGGCGAGACGCGTTGGACCGTTCCGACCAAAGATTGGATTTGGGGCAACCCGGTCGTGGACTTGGGGACGGCGTTCTTCGGTGATGTGTCCGGGACCTTCTACGCGGTCAACGTCGCCGACGGGAAGATGAAGTGGCAGCTGCAGCCAGACGGCGCCGTATCGGCCTCACCCTCGGTTCTAAACGACAAGGTTTACTTCGTAACCGGGACCGGGACGGTCTATGCCCGCAAGACCGCCGATGGCACGGCGGTCTGGGAAGTCGCGCTGGGCACACAGCTCCTATCGCATCCGCTGCTGGCCGGGGATACGCTGCTCGTCGCTGAGACGGGCACCGGCCCGCTGCTTTTCGCGCTCGACGCCAGCTCCGGTGCAACTCGCTGGAGCTACACGCCGGGCAAGTAGCCGGGGTACTCGAAGATGTGGGACACGCTCATTCAGAACCCGATGATCAACGTGCTGCTGTGGGTCTATGCTGTCCTGGGCCACAACTTCGGCCTGGCCATCATCGTCTTCACGGCGCTGATCCGCCTGGTCACGTTGCCGCTGACTCTCCAACAGCAGCGTAGCACGCAGCGGATGCAAGAGTTGCAGCAGTCGAAGAAGTGGCAGGAACTGCAGAAGAAGCACAAGGACGACAAGCAAAAGCTGCAGCAGGAGCAGCTCAAGCTGTATCAGGAGGTCGGCTTCAACCCCCTGAGCGGCTGTCTGCCGACCATCATCCAGCTTCCGATCATCTTCGGCCTGTACGGGGCCATCATCCGCGCGCTGGCGTCCACGCCCATCCAGTTGTTCGAGCTATCGAAGCACATCTACCCCTTCATCTCCAGCTCACTGATCCCGCTCAACAGCCAGTTCCTGTACATGAACCTGAGCCAGCCGGAGCGCCTCTTCCTTCCATTCATCCCGACCGTCGGCATCCCGCTGCTGACGGTCCTGGTCGTGATCAGCACGTACATCCAGAACAAGCTGATGACGCCGGCGACGGCCGATGGGCAGAGCGCGCAGATGACGCAGATCATGTCGCTGTACATGCCGCTGCTGTTGGGCTACTTCGCCTACACGCTGGCTTCCGGTCTGGCACTGTACTTCGTCGCCTCCAACCTGCTGGCCGTGGCGCAATACGCGGCATTTGGGAAGGTCAATTGGCGCAACGTCCTTACGTTACGCAGTCCGTCATCCGTGAAGAAGTAGTCGCACTCCGGGGATACCCGCATGCCTGAACTTCGAGCCAACCTCGAGATCATTGCACCGTCGGTCGAGGAAGCGATCACTCGCGGCGCGGCCGAGCTGGGCGTCGACCCTGACCGCGTGGTGGTGGAAATCCTCGACGAGGGCGGCAAGGGAATGTTCGGCCTGGGCAACCGCCAGGCACGTGTCCGCTTGACGGTCCTGTCCGCGCCCGGTGTCGCTGCTGCGCCACGCTCGTCTGCGCCAGACGCCGGCGCGGCGGGTGAGGACGGAGAAGAGCCCCTGCAGGTCACCAAGGACATCCTGCACGAGCTCCTCGAGCGCATGGGCGTCGACGCACAAGTAACGGCCGCCTGGGGCCAAGCCGACAGCCCCGACGACCCGACGCCCCTCCTGGTGGACATCCTAGGGCGCGACCTGAGTCTGCTTATCGGGAGGCGGGGCGAGACTCTGGCGGCATTGCAGTACATCACCCGCCTGATCGTGGGCAAGGAGCTCCATCGCCCGACGGCCATCATCGTCGACGTGGAC
>JBGOYQ010000182.1:0-3811 GCA_041479735.1 Anaerolineae bacterium
CAAGCTGCCGCGGTTCGTCGTTATCAGCAAGATGGACCGGGAGAACGCCAGCTTTGAGCGGGCGTTGGCGGCGGTCAAGCAGCTCTCCGGCAATGTCAACTTCGTCCCGGTGCAATTGCCGATGGGCGAGAAATCCGCCTTCAAGGGCGTGATCGACTTGCTGAGCATGCAGGCCCGTCCTGGCGACGGTAAAACGTCTGAGGACATCCCGCCTGACCTGAAGCAGGCCGCCGAGGAGGCGCGCGTCAACGTGATCGAGGCTGCGGCCGAGGGGGACGACGCCCTTCTGGAGAGATACCTGGCAGGCGAGACGCTCAGCGCCGAGGAAATCGGCCGCGGCTTCCGCCAGGGGGTGCTCTCGACCAAGCTGGTGCCCGTATTCGTCGCCTCTGGCACGGCCGGGATCGGACTGGCGCCGCTGCTCGAGTCGATCATCAGCCTGCTGCCTTCACCGGTCGGGGCGCTGCCGGTCGTCGCCCAAGGCAAGTCGGCCGAGGAGATGCTGGCACCGTCGGACTCCGGCCCGCTGGCTGTGTATGTCTGGAAGACGACCGCCGACCCCTTCGTCGGCAAGCTGACGTACATGCGCGTGTACTCCGGTTTGCTTTCGTCCGACAGCCGGGTTTGGAATCAGAACAAAAGCGCCGAGGAGCGGCTGGGCACCTTGCATGTGATGCGAGGCAAGGAGCAGATTGCGGTCAAGACCCTCCATGCGGGGGACATCGGCACAGTCGCCAAGATGGGCTCAAGCGGCACCGGCGACACGTTGTGCGACAAAGCCCACCCGCTGACCTTGCCGGTGCCCGCGTACCCGAACGCGCTGTACATGGTCGCCGTCAACCCTAAGACCCAGGCGGACTCGCCCAAGATGGGCACGACCCTCTCCCGCCTGTGCGAGGAGGATCCGACACTCAGGTGGCGGCAGGAACCGAGCACCAACCAGACCATCCTGCAGGGGATGGGGGACCAGCACATCGACGTCGCCATCCGCCGGGCGGAGGCCAAGTTCCAGGTCGGGTTGACGACCGAGACGCCGCGCGTCCCGTATCGTGAAACCATCACCCGCAACGGAACAGCCATGCACCGGCACAAGAAGCAAACCGGCGGCGCGGGACAGTTCGCCGAGGTCCACATGCGCGTCGAGCCGCTGCCGGACCAGGATTTCGAATTCGTCAATCAGGTGTTCGGCGGCGCGATCTCGAACAGCTTCATGCCGGCCATCGAGAAAGGCGTGCGCGGCGTGATGAAACAAGGGGTGCTGGCCGGCTTCACGGTCGAGAACGTCCGGGTGGCGATCACCGACGGTAAGGAGCACCCGGTCGACTCCAAGGCGGTGGCCTTCGAGGTGGCCGGACGCGAGGCCTTCAAACTGGCCTTCCGCGACGCCGGACCGGTCCTGATGGAGCCGATCATGCTGATTCGCATCACGGTTCCCGAGGCCAGCATGGGCGACGTGCTCGGCGACCTGAACACCCGCCGGGCGCGGGTTCAGGGTATGGAGTCCGAGCACGGGCACTCGATCGTCTCGGCGACCGTTCCCCAGGCCGAGATCTTGCGCTACACCAGCGAGCTGCGCTCGATCACCGGCGGCCGCGGGTTCTTCACCATCAGCCTTGACCATTACGAGACCGTGCCGCCTCACGTGACCGAGCAGATCATCGCCGCCCGCCAGAAGGAGCTCGGCAAGAAAGAGGAAGCCGACTGAGTCGTGCGACCATGCGAGGGCCGGGGTTCCCCGGCCCTCGGCTTATCCCGAGGGCAACCTGAACCGTCCTCCGCTTTCTGTTCTCGTGTTGACCATTTTCGGAGTCAGCCTTGGGCTGCTGATGACCGCCGAGGGCCTGTATGCGCGGCTATTCGGGATCTTCTTGAGCGGACGCGGGTTGATGAGCGTCTGGCTCCTGCTCCCGCGGTGGTTGGGGAGCAGCGCAAACGATTGGACGCTGCCCATGGTGATCGTCGGCACGATGTGGATGGGAGGGCTGGCGGTGCTCTGGTTGGGGTTGTCGTGGGGGCCGTGGGCCGTATCCGGGCTGGCGGCCGCCAGCCTGCTCTTCCTGGGACTGGGTACACTCCTGGGGGCTGCGATTCTGATCTGCCTGGTGATGCCCAGCACTCGCCGCTGGGCGGCGGCGCTCCGCCTGCGGCATGAGCACTGACTGGATCCCGCTGCGTTTCATCGACGAAGAGATCACCGCCCGCTTCGAGGCCCCGCCGCTGCTGAGTAAAAAGCCGGAGGCACCCGACGCTTTCGCCTGGCGCGGGAGCGAGTATCGGGTGACGGAAATGCTGGCCGCCTGGTACGATTTCGAGCGGCGCGGCTCGGCTTCGCGCAACATGCAGCCGGAGCATCTGGCGACCGCGGCCCGCCGCGGCTCGTGGGGTGTCGGACGGTTCTACTTCCGCGTCAGAACCGACGCCGGATCGGTCTTTGATCTGTACTTCGACCGCGCCCCCAAGGACGCCGGTGATCGTGCCGGGCACTGGTTCTTGTGGCGCGAGATGAGGGCGCGGGGATAGGCCATCGACGGGGTTCGTGGGCAACGGCGCGCCTCCCTGCATGGGAGGCGCCTTTCGTTCAGGCTCGAAGCCTACTCGTGGGGCGCTCGTGTGTAGGCTGTACCCGGGTTGCAGCCCCCTCCAGAGATGAAAGGGGCTTCTCGAATCAAGTTGGGAGTGCACTACCGGATTTCGGAAACTTCGATCGATGCCTCGATATTGGGTCATCGCACGCGCTCATAACGAATTCGCGTTGAGCGGTCAAGGGAGGCAGCCCGTACCAGCACCGGGCAAGCCCAGTCTTGGGTGCGGCCCGTTTCTCGGGTCGCGCCGGATGGATGAGTCCCGGCAAAGAGGAAGGGCTTGCCTCACGGGCAAGCCCTTCCTCTTTGCCGGCCAACACCTGTCCAAGCTCCGGGAGATAGTCTGTGCCTCGTGTCAGGCGAGCTTCAGGCCGACGAACGTTCGCGGGGCCAAATAGGCGATCCAAAAGCCGGCGATGGCATAGCGCAGAAAGCGCAGGGCCTGGGGCAGCAACGAATCGCCTGGCGGCAAGATCAGACGCAGGCCGAAATAGATCAGGACCACGCCGGCGACGCCGACCGCGTAGCGACCCAGACGCATCGCCCACGGACCTGAGGCTCGAAAGCCACCCCAGTCGAAGAGCAGGACGGCGCCGACCCCCAATCCGAGCAGCGTGGCCGCGGCCGCCAGCAGCCCGCTCGTGTCCTGCGGGGCGATAGGGGTCGATCCGGGCGCGGCGGCTGCTGCGCCCGCGACCCACGCCTCGGGCACAATCCGGGAGGCCGTGGCCGTACCCACGCCCAGACCAAGGACGACGATCGCTGCCGAAGCCGCGAACGGCGCGAGCAGGCGCAACCCCAATGGGAGGCGCCGCAGCCAACGGACGACAAATGGTTCCAGAGCGACGAAGCCGGCCAATAGCACGCCTGCCAGGAGCCAGCCCGCCAGGACATCGGTAGGAAAGTGGACTCCCAAGTACAGGCGCGAGATCGAAATCAGCAGGATGAGCGCGCCGAGTCCGATGGTCCAGGCACGGCGGCGCAGCCCGGTGGCCAGACCTCCCCACACGGACAGCGCGTCCTGGGAATGGCCGGACGGCAGCCCGTAAGAAGCCTCCGTGCCCAGTGCCCTTACCTGATCGCTGACCCAGTACGGTCGCGGCCAACCGAATATTAGCTTGGCAATCGCGTTCAGGCTGGCACTGCTCAGCAACAACAGGCCGAGGCGCACCCCGAGCGCAGCGTCCAGGCACCACAGGATGCCGGGCATAACGAGCAGGTAGAACTCC
>JBGOYQ010000183.1:0-3811 GCA_041479735.1 Anaerolineae bacterium
CCAGTGCCCATCGCCCGGGAACGATCTTGGGCGACGGCGTCAAGCGGTATAGGTGTAGAAGCCTCGACCGCTCTTGCGACCCAGGTAACCGGCGTCGACCATCTTGCGCAGGAGCGGCGCTGGGCGGTACTTGTCCTCGCCCATGTCCCGGTGTAGGACCTCCATCACGAACAGAACGACGTCCAAACCGACCATATCGGCCAAGGTCAGTGGGCCCATTGGGTGGTTCATGCCCAGCCGCATCACGTTGTCGATCGCCTCGGGGGTCCCGATCCCCTCCTGGAGCGCGAAGATGGCCTCGTTGATCATCGGGCACAGGATGCGGTTGGAGATGAAGCCGGGTGAGTCCTTGGCCTCGATCGGTTCCTTGCCCATCTTCCGGCCGACCTCTGTGGCTACCGCGGCGGTCTCATCCGAGGTCGCCAGGCCGCGAATGACCTCGAGCAGCTTCATCAAGGGGACCGGATTGAAGAAGTGCATCCCGATGACCTTGTCCGGCCGGGCGGTGGCGGAGGCGATTTTGGTCAATGAGATGGATGAAGTATTCGAAGCCAAGATCACGCCGGACGGCGCCAGCCTGTCCAGCTGTGCGAAGAGCTTAAGCTTGAGATCGGGGTCTTCGGTGGCCGCCTCGATGACCATATCGGCCGTTGCCACGGGCGCGAGGTTGGGCGCGGTGGCGATGCTCAGCGCCGCCGTCTTCTGGGCCGCGGTGATGGTGCCCTTGCCCGCCAGCCTGTCGACCGAGCGGGCGATGGTTGCTTGGGCGCGGTCGAGATACTCCTGGGCGATGTCCGTCATGGTGACGCGGTAGCCGGAGACGGCGGCTGTCTGCGCGATCCCGTTACCCATAGTCCCTGCGCCGACGACGACGATGTGTTGGATGTTCATCCCGATCCCTCCCCAGTTCAGCCAGCGGCTTACTCGATCTCGATGGCCAGCGCCACGGCTTCGCCGCCCCCCAGGCACAGCGCCGCCAGGCCGCGTCTCAGGCCGCGGTCGCGCAGGGCGTAGAGCAGCGTAGTCAGCACGCGGGCGCCGGAGGCACCCAACGGGTGTCCCAGAGCGATCCCACCTCCCCGGACGTTGACCTTGTCCCAATCCCAGCCCTGATCAGCCAGGGCGTATCCATCCGCGAGTACTTGGGCCGCGAAGGCCTCGTTCAGCTCGATGAGGTCGATGTCGGCCAGTGACCAGCCGATCCTGGCGAGCAGCTTGGGTATCACCCGGGCCGGGGCGATGAACAGCTCCTTGGGCGGAACCGCTACCTGGGCATAGCCGGCGACACGGGCCAGCGGTGAGGCGCCCAAGGCGAGCGCCCGATCGCGGCTGGCCAAGACGACAGCCGCCGCGCCGTCGTTCAGGCCGGGAGCGTTGCCCGCGGTGACCCGACCGTCGGGCTTGAACGCCGGCTTGAGCGAGGCGAGCTTCTCCAAGGAGGTGTCCCGCCGCACGGTCTCGTCGGTGTCGATCACCGCCGTCTGCCCCCTGCCGGCGGGTATCTCCACCGGCGCGATCTCGGCCTTGAATTGACCGGCGTCTATGGCGGCCGCCGCCTTCTGATGACTCCCCAGGGCCCACCGGTCCATCGCCTCGCGGGTGACCTCATACTGCTCGGCGATGAATTCGGCGGCGTTGCCCATCGCCCAGTCTTCGAACGGGTCCCACAACCCATCGTGGAGCAGTGCGTCGGTCAGCTGTTGGTTGCCAAAGCGCAAGCCCGAGCGGGCGTGGATCAGGTAGGGGGCGTTGCTCATACTCTCCATGCCGCCGGCGACGAGCAGTTCGGCGTCACCGGCGCGGATCGCCTGTGCCGCCAGCATGCAGGCTTTGAGTCCCGACCCGCACACCTTGTTGAGCGTCGTGGCGGGAACTTCGGGCGGCAGCCCGGCGAAAATCGACGCCTGTCGGGCTGGCGCCTGACCAAGCCCAGCCGAGACGACATTGCCCATCAGGACCTCGTCGATCTCGTCCAAGGCCTTCACGCCGGCGCGCTCGACGGCGGCCCGGATGGCGACGGCACCCAGGCGGGGCGCCGCCAGAGGCGCCAGGCTGCCCTGGTACTTGCCCATCGGCGTTCGGGCGGCGCTCAGGATGACGGGATCACGCGGGTCGGGACGGAAGTCCATCGCACCCTCCCTGGGGTTGATCAGCGGGGCGCCGGCAGTTCGAGTTCCCGCCAGCTGGCGAGCAACCTGGCATAGGTCTGATCCAAGGACTCGGGGATGACACGCGTCTCGGCGGTCGTAGCCATGAAGTTGGTATCGCCTGGCCAGCGCGGGACGATGTGCAGGTGGACGTGTTCTTCGACGCCGGCACCGGCAGGTTTGCCGATGTTCGCCCCGATGTTGAACGACTCGGCCCCATACGTCAGGCGCAACGCCGCCAGCATGCAATTGGTCAGACGCAACAGCTCCAGCAGCGTGGCCTCGTCGAGCGCTTCAAGCGTCGGGACGTGGGCCATCGGAACGACCATCACGTGCCCGTTGGTGTAGGGGTAGCGGTTCAGGATGACGAACGCGTTGGGGCCACGGTACAGGATGAGGTTACCCGGACCATCGGGCTCGGACAAGCGCGTACAGAACAGGCAGCCGGGTTCACTGCTGTGCCCCTCGATGTAGGCCATTCGCCAGGGCGACCAGAGGCGCTTCATGGGACGGGCCGATTCTAGCAGGAATCAGCGGGCGGGTAGCAGGTGCGCTGGCATGCAACCTGCATCCACTTGTACAATCGATCCATGCTTGACGATGCATCGCTCCGCTCCCGACTGCCGATTGGCGAGTTCGGCGACCCGCTCTACTTCTTCGCGAGCATCGGGTCGACGAACGACCAGGCCGAGGAATTGGCCAGGCAGGGAGCACCGCATGGGACCCTCGTCGTCGCAGACGCCCAGACGGCGGGCCGTGGTCGAGGGGCAAGCGCCTGGTTGACCCCACCGGGCAGCGGTCTGGCCATCAGCCTGATTCTGCGGCCGACCGGACTGGCCCCGGAGCGGGTGTGGGGGCTGAACGTCCTTGGGGCGCTCGCCATCCTCGACGGCCTGGAGCAGGAGGGGATCCGGGCAGAGATTAAGTGGCCAAACGATGTCCTGGCCGGCGGCCGAAAGCTGGCGGGGATCCTGGCCGAGGCGACATGGGATGGTGAGCGGCTGGGTCATGCCGTCCTGGGGATGGGGGTTAACGTCGGTCTCGAATCGGTCCCCGGTCCCGCGGTGGTAGACTTCCCGGCAACGTGCGTGGAAGAGATCGCCGGGCGGGCAGTGGACCGGGCCGGATTGTTACTGGGGATCCTGGACGGCCTTCGCCGTTGGTACTCCCGGATAGGTTCAGCGGCGATGTTGGAGGCCTGGGACCGATCCCTGTCCTTCCGGGGGGAAGCGGTGGAGGTGGAGCACGGCCGCGGTGTCGCGCGCGGGACGCTTCAAGGTTTGACTCCCGACGGCCGGCTGGTATTGATGGATCGTGACCGCCAGCGGGTCGTGGTGGAGGCGGGCGCATGGCGACTACGGCCGGTCGCAATCCAGCGATAACGGAGACCGGCGGGACGTCGACGCAATTCGAAGGAGGCAAGGGATGTTTGACAATCTTCGGGATCTGTCCGACGAAGGCGGAATCTACGACGAGACGCCGGAAGACATGAGCGACTCGAAGGCCCTGGCGATGGGAGCCAAAGTAGGTACGAAGCTGAGCACCAGTCGATTCATGGGCCTGACGGCCGGGCAGCGATTCGTGCTCTCGATCCTGCTGTTGCTGGCCGTTGTGGTGTTGGGCTCGATGTGCCTCCTGGTGTTGGGAAAGGTCACGCTCTTCTA
>JBGOYQ010000184.1:0-3805 GCA_041479735.1 Anaerolineae bacterium
CGACGTCGCGGATGTGGTACCCGCCGAGGTTTACGTGCATCAGCCCGGGGACGGTATCGGTCGCCTTCGCCTCGCGATAGTATTGGACGCCCTGGACGAGTGACGAGGCGCAATTGCCCACCCCGATGATGGCGACCCGGACCTTTTTCTTGGCTGGCATGCACTCCTCCTTAGGAATGACGACCGCTGCGCGCCGGCGCATGGCCTCGTTGGCCGGTGCGTCGGCGTATGCTAGAATCGCGCCGCACTCGTAGGATGGACCGATGGCCGACCCGACGCCACCGCTCACCAAAGCCCAGCGACTGGAGCGCCTACTCGAGATCAGCCAAAGGCTGACCTCGACCCTGGAACTCGCCCCTTTGCTTCAACTGATCGTTGAGGTTGCGGTCGAACTCACCGACAGCGAGGCCTCGTCGATCCTGCTGTACGATCCCGCTTCGGGTGAGCTGCGTTTTGAGGCCGCACCCGGCATCCCACGCGGAGACCTGACCAAGCTTAGCGTCCCGCTCGAATCCTCGGTCGCCGGGTGGATCTTCACGCACGGTAAGCCGATGCTCGTTCAGGACGCCTCCCGGGATGCCCGGGTATTTCGCAAGGTCGATCGCGCCCTGCATTTCGAGACCCGCTCGCTCCTTGGGCTTCCGCTCCTGATCAAGCAGGAAGCGATCGGGGTCATCGAAGCGGTCAACAAGAAGGGACAGGGTCATTATACCGAAGATGACCTCGCCGTACTAGAGACGCTGGCCGCTCAAGCCGCCATCGCCATCGAGAACGCCCGGCTGATGGCCAAGCTCCAGGACGCCAACGCCGAGCTGATGCGCCTGGACCGGATGAAATCGGATTTTATCGCCATCGCCAGCCACGAGCTCCGTACGCCGCTCGGACTTATCCTCGGGCACGCGACATTCCTTAAGGAGGTCGTCCCGCAGGCGCATCAAGAGCAGATGGAAGTCATCATCCGCAGCTCTATGCGCCTGAAGTCGATCATCGAGGACCTGTCGACGATCGCCCACAAGGACGAAGGCCAGTCTCGCATCCGGCGTGAGCCGTTCTCAATCGTCAAGCTGATTATCGACCTGGCCTCCCGCTTCCAGGAGGCGGCCAAGGAGAAGAACATCGAGCTTGGCTACGACGTACCCGAGAGCGACCCGCTGATCGTGGAGGCGGACCGGGACAAGATCGATGTCGCCCTGGGTAACTTGATTCGGAACGCCCTGACCTTCACCGATGCCGGCGGCCAGGTCGGTATCAAGGCCGAGGGCGAAGGCGGCTACGTCAAGGTGTTCGTCGTGGACACCGGGATCGGCATCCCGGCCGGGGAGATCGACCGGATATTCGACCGGTTCTACCAAGTGGAGTCCCACTTGACCCGGCGACATGGCGGCATGGGCCTCGGGCTGTCGATCGCCAAGTCGATGATCGAGATGCACAACGGCCAGATCTGGGTCGAGAGCAAGGAGGCGACCGGCAGCCTGTTCAGCTTCACCCTGCCGGTCAACGAGCGGCAGGCGAGTGCGGCGTCGAAGGTGTTCAGAAGCTAGAGGCTAGTTGCCAGTTGCTGCCGCCTGGCTATCTCCCCATCGCCCGATGGTATAATCCGGGTCGCGTCGGGCGTTATCGGCCCGATGTCGGTCTTCGGGGCGTGGCTCAGCCCGGCTAGAGCGCACGGTTCGGGTCCGTGAGGTCCCGGGTTCAAATCCCGGCGCCCCGACCTCCCGCCTCACGGTTGACGTAGTTGTCGGCCGTGAGGCTTGTTCTTGCGGGCCGCAGCCGCCCACCTGGACGGACCCGTGCCCGTCCCCCTTCGATCTACCCTCGCCGGACGCGCCTCGCCCATGCCTCAAGGAATGCCTCGGCCTCCGCCGCACGCGGGAATAGCCGCTCGCGCTCCCGGAACTGCCGCGTGTGCACTTGTCGACGACCATTCACCCTTCGCACGGCGAGCGCTTTGTGGAGCAGCTCGTGGTGGACCACGTACTCGGCCACGAAGCGGGGCACCTCTGGCGAGTCCAACGTAATGCTGATCATGATCGTGTCGGCCGTCGGCTCATAATGGCCGAAATCACGGTGCGTGATCGTCCGGTTCCAAGTCAGGCGAGGCTTCTCGAGCTTGCCGGCGAAGAAGGACGTGTTGAGCTCGGAGAACATTTCATCCAGGTCGTATTGCCGGCCTTTGGGGCGGGGCTCGAAAGCGCCCCCGCTCAGCTCGAGGCTGAGGATCGTGCTCTGGAATGCCCCACCGTCGACGTACGCGTTGATCACCGCTCGGTGTGTTCGTTTGTGAGTGTAAGGTAGGACGACCTTGACCAGGGAGCTCAGGATATCAACCGGGGCGCCGATGAAGCCCTCGCTCAGGACAAGCCGAGTGCCTTCGCCGCGAGGGGCTGCCCGGTACAAACCAGCCAGATGGAAGAGCTCGACGGCAACCCTGTCGTCGACGGCCTGTGCCCGGAGCAGTGTGGAGTAGTGTTCGAGAACGCGTTCGCCCTGGGCCAGGAAGCTGAGCCACTGGTAGACGCGCCGGGATGGATCGGGGAGGGATGCCGGGCTCGCGCCGGCACGGTCACACTGAATGGCCACATCCGCAGCAAGGTCCTGCACCCGGACTCGAAGCTCCCTCAACGCTCCCTCGACCGTGCCAGCCGGAGAGGACGCCTCGCGGGTATCCCGCGCCAACGAGTCGAGCTCGTCTTGAATCGCTCGCCGGATGCTGACCAGCCTGGTGACCGAAACGCTTTGTGACCGCAGGCCGAGTGCATCCTGGACGACCGGACCTTGACGTAAATCGAAGCCGGCCAGGAAATGGTAGGCGCGCCGGGAGGGCGGCGGCAGGTTGCGCGTCGTGAGGCCGGCTGTGCGGCATGCCTGCTCCGCGGCCGTCAGAGTCCTTGCGACCTGCTCGCGAAGCGCAGGCGACTCGGCCGGCGACTCTCCGTTCGCCAGCGAAGCCCGGACGTCATTCATTGTCTTAACCAGGCCGCGGACTCGGATGGCTCTCACAAGAGGAATGTTTGGCATCGCCCCGCCGCCAAGTGCGCGAGCTCGGGAGGATGGATGGTCGAGTCGCTGCTCCTCATCGTACGGGTTGTGACCCCTCCAGCGCTCGCGATCCGCCTGACCTGTTCTCGAGCCGGCAGCTTAAGATGCCTGCAAGGCGCATCTAGGAATCCTGCTCGCCCGGAAGGTCGACCCAGATACCGCCCTCGGCGGCCCGGGCCGCGGCATCGACTACGCGCTGGACGCGTAAGCCATCCCTCAGCCCCGGATCGTACGCCCGGCTCTCGACCGTCCGTCGCACGAAATCCGCAAGGTTGGCAATGTAGAACCGCAGCATGCCGACCGGGACATCCCAACCGGGCATCGCCGCCTCCGGATATCGCTGCACCGTAGGGATTTGCCTCCAGCCCTTCGACTCGGCCGAGGCCTCTGCGCCGGCCATATGCAGGTAGTTGGGGTCCATCAGGCTCCAGCGCAGCGAACCGAGCTCGCCGTAGACTTCGATCGTCAAATCATTGACCGCGCCGGTGATCAGGCGTCCCGACTCGATCGTCCCCATCCCCCCGCCGGGAAGCGCGGCCTGGATCAGCACGTGATCATCGGTCTCGACCTGTGTCGGCTTGCCCTCCGCGCCGGGCCGCTCCGGGATGAACGTCTGCGTCTGGGCCGTCAGACGGCTAAGTGGTCCCAGCATCCACCCGATCAGGTCGATGACGTGCGGAGCCGTATCGTTCAGCGACCCGCCCCCGCTGATAGATCTGATCCCCTTCCATCGGAGCGGCCTAGCGGGGTCGACGTAGCTCGACCG
>JBGOYQ010000185.1:0-3792 GCA_041479735.1 Anaerolineae bacterium
AGGTCCGCGATTGTGCACCGAGATCATGCGACCGAGTAAGGAGCAAGTTGCCAATATGAGAACGTTTCCATTATCTTAGCATTCCTCGAAGGCCATGTCAAGCAACGCCCTCGCGGTGCCGATCGTGGCCCTTGATTCGCCGACCCAGAGTGCCTGCGACCCATTGCTGCCGACCGGACGGCTGCCCACCGGAACGATCCGGCCAGGCGAGATCATCGGCGTGGGTGTCCCGAATTGTATGGGCCTGAGTCTTCGCCGCCGTCGTCTCGGCGCTCTTCGGGCGAGAGCTAAGGGAACGGCTGTGTGCCTCTGGCTGGGCGCCAATTACCTCGACCGCTTCTGTCGAAGCTAAATCCAGGAGGCCATGACGTGGGTTCACGTACTGGCATACCATCCCTTCGTCGCCGCACTGCACAGCCCAAGCCGGACTCAGTCAAGGTTCGTTCGCCATGCGAAAGATTCATTCCAAGCCCATGCTAGACCGAACAGAACTCAACCCGACGTCACAATGTGTCTCCCCTCGTCTTCGATATTAATGCTGCTTGGCCGGCATTGAAAGCCGTTATATACTGGGGGTTGCTCCGCAATCGTTTCCAGGAAATCGGGCATAGAATCGCCTGTGCAATTCGAGAGCTTCTGCGCTGCGGAGGTCCGCCATGATGGGGGAACCTAGCCTGCCCTCCTCCGAGCCATGCCCCGGCTTCCGGCGAGACCGCCAGCCAGGCGAATCCTATCGTGCCAGACGCGGCTGGGTAGCTTGCTCCCCTCTGGCGCGCGGCCATTTCGATTATGGCCGCCGGTTTTCAGGGCCTCCAAGCCCCGCCTTCCTGACGAGCTCAGGCCCATCTTCCCGCCAGGGGTTCAACCCCGCAGTGGGGACCGAGGGGTGAGATGAATTCCGTCGAACGGATCCACGCCGCGCTCCGCGGCGAAGTCCCTGATCGGGTACCGATCTTCGAGTGGTTCGTCCATCCCAAGGTCTACCAAGCGATTTTGCCCGGAACGACTTGGCCTGATTTCGTCGAGCAAATCGGTCTCGATGCCATGAGCGCGCACTTCATGTTCGAGGGGACCTTCAAGGAAACCCCCATCAACGAGAAGACCCTGGTCGACGAGTGGGGGGTCACATTCGGCCTGACCGCGGAGGACAAGGCCCCGATTGAAGGCCCCATCAAGAGCCTGGATGACGCACGCCACTACATCCCACCGGACCCTAACGCGCCTCACCGTCTGGGAGGCCTGCCTGAATATGTTCGGCGATTCAAGGGCGAGAAGGCCGTCGTGTGGTGCCAGCGGGCAGAGTGGATGTGGGCCGCATGTCTGCGGCGGCTCGACAACCTTCTGGTCGACTTCCTGGACAACCCGGCCCTGGCGAGGGAGGTCATCGAGATTTCCACCGAATTCGCCGTCGTGCTTGCCCGCCGGGCCGTTCGGGCCGGGGCCGATGTCGTCATGATCGGCGACGACTACGCGTACCGGTCGGGCCCGATGATGTCGCCGAAGGTCTACAAGGAGTTCTTGCTCGACGGTCTGAAACGCGTCGTTCAGGCTGTCAAAGAGGAGGGGGCCTTCTGCGTCAAGCACAGCGATGGCAACCTGTGGCCGATCCTCGACATGATCTTGAGCACGGGCGTCGACGCGATTAACCCGTTAGAACCCGTGGCGGGCATGGACATTGGAGAGGTCAAGCGGAAGTACGGTCAACAGGTATGCTTGATTGGCAACATCGACTGCGGCGAATTGCTGAGTCGCGGCTCGATCGACGATGTCGTGCGAACGGTCAAGGATACGATTCGGGTGGCCGCGCCGGGCGGCGGGTACATCATGATGTCGAGCAACACAATCCACTCGTCCGTCAAGCCAGAAAACTATCGGGCCATGGTCGAGGCCACACACCGTTTCGGCCAGTACCCCCTCCGGGAGGAAGAACTCGCGGCCTGAATCCGGCGCCCACCCCTGCGGATATCACCGATGCGCGGCCGGCCCCCGAGGAGCCTGCGCACGGAACGTGGTCCCGTAACCGTAGAGCTGAGCATCCAGCGAGGGCGGCCGCGACGTGCCACAGAACACTTGGCGGGCTCGCCGCACTGATTAAGGAAGCTCAACAGGAGGCAGACACGATGAAGGAAGGTGCCAAGGCCGGGTCGCTAAAGCTGCTCAGCGATGATGAGGTGCGGCGCATTCATGCCGCCGCGGTGTCGCTCCTGGAGAACCCAGGGGTGCACAGCGACTCAACCCTCTTCCTCGACATCTTCAAGAAATCCGGCGCCAAAGTCGACCGCGAGAGCGGTGTGATCAGGCTCAGCCCTGACATGGTGGCCTCGGCGCTGAAAACCGCCCCCAGCTCTTTCGTAATTTTCGGGCGCGATCCAGCCATGGATCTTTTGGCCGAGTCGGGACGCGTCTACTACGGGATGGGAGGCACGGCCGAGCCCTACTTCTTCGACTACGGCCTCGGCCAGCCCAGGCTGCCGACCAAGGCGGACATGGTCGACTGCACCCGTCTGGGAAATGCCCTGGCCAATGTTGATTTTGTCATGACGCTTTGCTCGGCCGGCGACGTCCCCAAAGAGTTGGCATTCTTCCACGAGTATGACGCCATCTTTCGCAACACTACCAAGCCGATCGTGGTGAGTGTTGTCGGTCGTCGTCACACGGCCATGATTCTTGAGATGGCTGCGGCCGCCTGCGGTGGGGAAAGCGTGTTGCGCGCCAGGCCCTGGGGCATGGCCATGGTAACGCCCGTCTCCCCGCTGGCGATCACCAAGCTCAATGAGGGAGTGGTCGAGGCGATCGAGATGGGCGTGCCGGTCCTATACGCGCCGGGGCCGATGATGGGCGCCACTGGCCCCGCCACCGTCGCCGGCACCTTGGCCCTGACCATTGCCGAGGCGCTCTTCGGCCTGGTCCTGACCCAGGTAATTAAGCCCGGCTCCAAGGTCATCCTCAAGCCCGATCCAAACACGATGGACATGGCGACGGCTCAGTGCACCTACGGAAGCCCCGAGCAGTCGATGGCCCGCGCGGCTATGGCCCAGGTCGGGCGGACCTACAACATTCCGATATTCACCCACGCCGGCGGGGCCGAGTCCAAGATGCCGGACGCCGAGGCCGCCGCCCAGGCGATGATGGGCATGCTCCTCGACGGCTTGTCCGGGGTAACCCTGACACAGACGATGGGCACGCTGGCCAGCGGGCTGTACGGGTCCCAGGAAATGCTGGTGATCTGCGACGAGATGGCGCACATGATCAAACGCGTCTTGACCGGTGTCAACGTCACGGAGGAGAGCCTGGCGGTGGATGTGGTTCGAGAGGTCGGGCACGGCGGGCACTTCATGGACCATGACCACACGCTAAAGTACTTCCGAAGTGAACTCTTCTTCCCCGTCCTTTTCCGCCGTCAGTCTGTCGAGCTATGGAAGGAGAGGGGTGCCAAGAACATCACGGAAGTGGCGCACTCGCGAGTGCTCGAAATCTTGGCGAAGGCGGGGCCGGTACCCCTGGCTAACGGGGGAGATGGCGCCCTCTCGCACACCCTGGAAAAGGTCATCGCCGAGAAACACAAGATGGAGGTGGACGCCTGATCGACCTACATGGCTGATGTTCTACGCTCTTGAAGGAGAGGGCAAGAAGGGACTACCCCTTCGCACGGCGGATCAACCCGAGGCGAAGGCCAGTGTCAGCTGATGTCGGCCACGGAGGCGCGGAGTTGCGCGGCGACTGATCCCCTCGGACCGACCTTGAGCGCTTCGCCCCGTTGCACCGCCGTGGTCAGGCAATGACGCGAGACCC
>JBGOYQ010000186.1:0-3791 GCA_041479735.1 Anaerolineae bacterium
AGCAGGCCCTTGGCCCGCAGTTCGTCCAACTTGCCCTCGAGCTCGTGTGCCAGATCCCAGAACTCACCCCGGCAATAGACGTAGGCCAGGTTGGCCTGGGCGGCGTAGGCGCAGACGGCGACGCCTTCCAGGAACTGGAAGGGATTGCACTCGAGGATCTCACGGTCCTTGAAAGTGCCCGGCTCGGACTCATCGGCGTTGGCCACGACATACCGGGGAAAGACGTTCGGCGTCAGGAAGGCCCACTTCATCCCGGTCGGGAACCCGGCGCCGCCGCGGCCGCGCAGGCCCGAGGCCTTGACCAGGTCGATCACCTGCGCCGGGGTCATCGTCGAGACCGCCTTCCCGAAGGCTTCGAAGCCGCCGTCGGCCAGGTAGACATCGAGCAGGTTTAGGTCGGGGTGTTCGCGGTGGCGAAGCAGGATATGCTCAGCCACGGGCCGACTCCCGGCGCAGATCGTCGATCGTCTGTATAGCCGAGTCGACCGTCTGATTCTCGTAATAGTGAATGCCGTCCGCCTGCTGCACCTGGAACATCGGCGCCCGGTCGCAACCGGCCAGACACATCACCCCTTCGACGCTGACGCTGCCGTCGACCGTGGCCTCGCCCAGCTTGATCCCCAGGTTATCGCACAGCTTCTGCGCGAAGGACTCGGCGCCGCGCAGCGCGCACGGTAGGTCCGTGCACACCTGAACCCGGACCTTGGCGCCCGGCTGGTCGTGAAACAGCGTGTAGAACCCGACCAGCGACCCGACCTGAGTGGTCTCGATGCCGGTCAGGTCGGCGACTTCCCTCATCGCCGCCGGGGTGATGTAGCCGTATTCCCGCTGGGCCAGATAGAGCAGGGGCATGACCGCCGACCGCTTCTGTTCGGCGGGATAGCGGGCCAGGATGGCGTCGATCTCGGAGCGGTACTTATCTGCCAGCAAGGTCGATGCTCCTCCCTACAAGCCGGGCTATCGATCCGCGTCCCCCAGCACGACATCGGCGCTGCCGATGATGCCCACCAGGTCGGCGACGAAGTGCCGGCGGGCCAGAACCGGCAGGGCCTGCAGGTGGGCGAAGCTGGGCGTGCGGAAGTGCACGCGGTACGGCTTGGGGCCGCCGTCCCCTTCTAGATAGCAGCCCAGCTCGCCCCGCGGGGATTCCACCGCTACGTAGACGGCGCCCTTCGGCGCTGGAAAGCCTTCTGTCCACAGCTTGAAGTGATGGATCAACGCCTCCATGCTGTGACCCAGCTCGGAGCGGGGCGGCGGCACGAATTTGCGGTTGTCGGAAATGAACGGCCCGGACGGCAGCCGGTCTAATGCCTGCTGTACGATCCGGACCGACTGGCGCATCTCGGCCATGCGCACCAAGTAGCGATCGTAGGTGTCGCCGTGCGTGCCGGTGGGGACCTCGAAGTCATACTGCTCGTATCCGCTGTAGGGCTGGGCCTTGCGGAAGTCGAGGGCGACCCCCGAGCCGCGCAACATCGGCCCGGTCAACCCCCAGCGGACGGCGTCCTCGGCCGAGATCACACCGATCTTGCGCGTCCGGTCCATGAACAAGGGGTTCTTGGTCAACAGGTGTTCGTACTCGTCGATCCGCCCGGGCATGATGCGCAGCACCTGGCGGACGGCATCTTCGAATTCCGCCGGGACGTCGCGCCACACCCCGCCCGGCCGGATGTAGGACGTCATCATCCGCTGCCCGGAGCACATCTCCAGGATGTCCAGGATCATCTCGCGTTCTCGAAAGCAGTACAGGAAGACCGACATGGCCGCCAGGTCGAGGGCGTGGGTCGCCAGCCAGACCAGGTGCGAGGCCAGTCGCTGAAGCTCGGTCATGATCACCCGGATCGCCTGCGCCCGGGCGGGCACATCCAGCTCGACCAGCTTCTCGACGGCCAGGCAGTAGCACAGGTTGTTGCCCAGGTTGTTGAGGTAATCCATCCGGTCGGTCATGACCAGCGCCTGCGTATAGGTCTTGACCTCCATGTTCTTCTCGATGCCGGTGTGCAGGAAGCCGATGTCGGGCACGCAGTTGACCACGATCTCGCCGTCGAGCTCCAGCAGCAGGCGCAGCACACCGTGCGTGCTCGGGTGCTGCGGGCCCATGTTGAGCAGCATGGTCTCGCCTTCCAGCGCCCGCTGCGAGACCAGGTGTTGCAACTCACCGACCGTGATTTCCATCGCCGTGTGTTCCATGCTACCTCTGCCCCGGCCTAACTCTTCGCGTACGGCTTGCGGCGGTCGATCTCATCGTAGTTGAACGTAAACTGGACCTCCTCGTACCCCAGCGGGTGGTCCTTACGCAGCGGATGCCCGACCCAGTCGGCCGGCATCAGGATGCGGCGCAGGTCCGAATGGCCGGTGAAGGTGATGCCGAACATGTCGAAGACCTCCCGCTCGTGCCAGTTGGCGTTGGGGTAGATCGACTCGACGGACGCCAGTTCGGGCGATTGGCTGCGCAGGGGCACCCTCAGGCCGAGGAACAAGTTGCGCGGGATGCTGTACATCTGGTAGACGACCGAAAAGCGCGGCTCCTGCGGCCAGTAGTCGACGGCCGTCAGAGCCGCCAACAGGTCGAACTGCAGGCTCGGGTCGTCGTGCAGGGTTCGGCAGGCGATCTGTATGGCGCCGCGGTCGATGACCACCGTCGTCTGGCCGCGGAACTCTTCCACCGACTGCAGGCGGTCTCCCAGCTTGTCGCGCAGGGCCGTGACGGACGTCTCGGTTGTCGCCATGGTCATGCGCTGCTCCTCACGGGCCTGGGCCAAGGGGACCGGCCCTATGCCCAGTCCTTGACCTTTTCCCCGCGGACCTTCTCGTGCAAGGTCAGGATGCCGTGGATCAGCGCCTCCGGCCGGGGCGGGCAGCCGGCGACGTAAACATCCACGGGCACGATCAGATCGACGCCCGGGACGATGGCATAGTTGTTGAACACGCCGCCGCACGAGCAGCAATCGCCCATTGCGATGACCCACTTGGGGTCCGGCATTTGGTCGTACAGTCGGCGCAGGACGGGCGCCATCTTCCGGCTGACTCGCCCTGCCACGATCATCAGATCGCTCTGACGGGGGCTCGGCCGCATCAACTCCATGCCAAATCTACTCAGGTCGTAATCGGCCGACTGGGCGCTCATCATCTCGATCGCGCAGCAGGCCAGCCCGAAGAGCATCGGCCACATGGCATTGGTGCGGCTCCAATTGACGGCCTTCTCCAGCGTCGTCGTGATCGCACCCAGGTTGCCCAGCTTTTGCTCTACTCCCATTCCAAAGCTCCCTTCTTCCACGCATACACGAAACCGATCAACAGTACCGCAATAAACACCGCCATCTCGATCAACCCCGACATCCGTGTTTGCCGGAGGATCACCGCCCAGGGGAGCAGGAACACGGTCTCGACGTCGAACAGGATGAAAAGCACCGCTACCAGGTAGAATCGAACCGGCACACGGCGCTGGCCCGGCCCATACGGGTTCATACCCGATTCGTAGGGTTGGCCCTTCAGGAAAGTGGGACGGCGCGGCCCGAATAGGTGGCCGATCCCCACGACCAGGAATGCCAACCCCGTGGCAAGGCCAATCAACACCGCGATCGGCAGGTAATCAGCAGGCATCTTGCGGACCTCTGGAGGAGGGGAGCGTACTCACCGCTATATGATAACTTTGACCCACAAATAATGCGTACATTCTATCACAAGCGGTCGCGGCCAGCAATCGTTTGCCCCTTGACAGCCCTACTTGTCCCATGCTTGAATGAATCCGATTAGGACCTGTGTACGACGCGTTCGACCGAGTGAACTTC